>CAXTTH010000022.1:0-14091 GCA_964247035.1 uncultured Acetobacteraceae bacterium | reverse complement strand
GGCCGGGTTCATCGGCGCGATGCAGGTCTATTACCGCGATCCGCATGAGAGCCAGGCCGCCCGGACCCTCGCCTACGAGGCGGCCATGCGCCGTTTGGCGCAGGACTATCCTGACGACGTGGAGGTGCAAAGCTTCCATGCGCTCGCGATCCTGGAAGCGGTTGACCTGACCGACAAGGACTTGACCCGGCAGCGCCAAGCCGGCCGCATCCTGGAGCGCCTGTGGGCGCAGCATCCCGATCACCCCGGCGCGCCGCATTACCTCATCCATGCCTACGACTATCCGCCGCTTGCGGCCGGCGCGCTGGCTGCGGCGCGCGCCTACGCCGGCATCGCCCCGGCCTCCATGCATGCCCAGCACATGCCCTCGCACATCTACTCCATGCTGGGCTTGTGGCAGGACTCCATCGCGGCCAACCGCGCGGCGGCGCAGGTCGGCAAGGACGGTGCCGCCCACAGCATGGCGGCGATGGACGCGACGGACCCGCACGGGATGGACTTCATCGCCTACGCGCACCTGCAGCTCGGCCAAGATGCTGCGGTGGCGGACGCGCTGGCGCTGGCCAGGCCGTCCGAGGAGCGCACGCTGGTGGCGGCGCGATACCTGCTCGAGCGTGGTGACTGGACTGGCGCTTCGAACATGCCGCTTGGAGCCGCGTCGCCCCTCGATGCGCTGACGGTGCGCTTCGTGCGCGCGCTTGGCGCGGCCCGCTGCGGCCAGGTCGCCGTGGCGCGCGAGGAGTCAGCGGCCTTGCGGCAGTTGCGGGAGCCGTTGCTGCGCGAGGAGGGGCCGTACTGGGCCGGCCTGGTCGATGTCTATGCCGGCGCGGCCGATGCCTGGACCGCCCATGCCGCCGGCGACTCGGAACAGGCGTTGCTGCTGATGAGCCAGGCGGCGGAGCAGGACGACGGGCGCGAGAAGCATATCCTGCTGGAGAACAAGCTGCTGCCGATCCGCGAGCTGTACGGTGACCTGCTGCTCGAAGCGGGACGGCCCCAGAAGGCGCTGGCCGCATTCGAGGCCAGCATGACGGCGGCGCCGAACCGCTTCAACGGTTTTCTGGGTGCCGCCCGGGCGGCGTCGACCCTGGAGCACGCGGACGCGGCATACCGATGGTATGCGGCAGCGGCGGCGTTGGTAGTGGACGCATCGCCGGGGCGGCCTGAAATCCAGGAAGCCCGGCGTTTCGTGGCAGGGAAACCGTAGCTGGCCTGAGCATGGACGGGTCAGGCCGGGTCTGTGCCGTCCAGCTTCAAGACTTCACCGGCCAGATAGAGGCTGCCGCAGATCAGCACGCGGCCCGGTGTGCCATCCAGCTTAGCCAGCGCCTCGGCCACCGTCGGCCCAGGCCGCGCCAGTCCGTCGGACGCCGTAACGATCGCTGCCACGGGCAGCGCCAGGTGCTGCCCCAGCTCCGCCACCGCCCACAGGCTTGCCGCGTGGGGCAGCAGCGGGCGCAAGAACTCGGCCGTGTCTTTGGCCTGCTTCATGCCCACGACCAGGTGCGTCGGCCCCCAGCCGGCCAGGTGCTCGGCCAGCGCCTCGCCGGCTCCGGGGTTGTGCCCGCCGTCCAGCCACACTTCCCGACCCGGCGCCATCGCCGCCACCTGGCCATGCAGGCGTTGCAGCCGGGCTGGCCAGATTGCCCCCGCCACGCCGGAAAAATCAGTGACGCCAAGCCCGGCCGCGCGCATGGCCGCGACTGCGATGCCCATGTTGTCCATCTGGTGCGCGCCAGGCAGCCCGGCGGCTGGCAGCGCAACCGCCCCTTGGCCGTCCCAGTAACGCGAGGCGGCGCCCTCCGGCTCGATCCACCAATCCCGTCCGCGCGCGCGGACGGGGCCGAACCGGTCCAGCACGGCCAATGCCTCGCTCGGCTGCGCGCCTGTGACGTTGGGCACGCCGGGCTTGAAGATGCCCGCCTTTTCCGCTGCGATCAGCTCGAGCGTGTCGCCCAGCAGCTCCCGGTGGTCCAGGGACAAGGACGTGACGGCGCAGGCTGCGGGCGTGATCACGTTCGTGGCGTCCCCACGGCCGCCCAGGCCAACTTCCAGCACGCACAGGTCAGCCGGGGCAGCGGCAAACAAGACGAAGGCGGCAGCCGTTATCACCTCGAACACGGTGATCGGCGCGCCGTCGTTCACCCGCTCGATCATGTCCAGCGTGCCTGCCAGCGCCTCGTCGCTCACGAGCCGGCCGGCGATGCGGAAACGCTCGTTGAAGCGGACCAGGTGGGGCGAGGTGTAAACATGAGCCCGCAATCCGGCGCGCTCGGCGATGGCGCGGATGAAGGCGCACGTGCTGCCCTTGCCGTTGGTGCCCGCCACGTGGATCACCGGGGGGAGCCGGCGCTGCGGATCGCCGAGCTGGCCCAGCAGGCGCAGCAGGCGGTCGAGGCTGAGGTCGATCAGGCGGGGATGCAGCCCGTGCAAGCGCGCGACGATGGGCTCGATGCGGCTCACGACCGGCTCAGGCCGGGACGGCAGCCGGTTCGGCCCGCACGTCCCGCAGCATCGCGATCACCCGGCCCAGCGTGGCGGTCATCGCGCCTCGCGGCACCACCATGTCGACGATGCCGTGCTCGTGCAGGTACTCCGCCCGCTGGAAGCCCTCCGGGAGGGTTTCGCGCACGGTCTGCTCGATGACGCGGGCGCCCGCGAACCCGATGAGCGCGCCCGGCTCGGCGATCTGGATGTCTCCCAGCATGGCGAAGCTGGCCGTGACGCCGCCGGTGGTGGGATCGGTCAGCACGGTGATGAAGGGCAGGCGCGCCTGCTTGACCATCGTGGCGGCGATGATGGTGCGCGGCATCTGCATGAGGCTCACCGCACCTTCCTGCATGCGCGCGCCGCCGGATGCGGTGAAGATCACCAGCGCCGCATCCTGCAGCACGGCCAGGCGGGCGGCGGCGACGATGCCCTCGCCCACGGCCGCACCCATGGACCCGGCCATGAACTCGAACGCCATGGCCGCGACAACCGCCTTCTGGCCACCCACCGCGCCGTGCGCGACGATGATGGCATCGTCCAGGCCGGTCTTCTCGCGGGCGTCGCGCAGCCGGTCGGCATAGCGCTTCTGGTCACGGAAGCGCAGCGGATCGGCAGGCGCCCTGGGCAGCTCGATCCGGGTGAACTGCCCGGCGTCGAACGTCCAGGCCAGGCGCTCGGGCGCGGTCGGGCGCAGATGGTGGGCGCAGTGCGGGCAGACCTTGAGGTTGCGGTCAAGGTCCTTGTTGAAGATCATCTGCTGGCAAGCCGGGCATTGCTGCCAAAGGTCCGGCACCTCCCGCGTGTCCTGGCCCAGCCAGGAGCGGATGCGCGGGCGGACGACTTCGGTAAGCCAGCTCAAGGATGGGCGTCTTGCAGGTCGAGGCGGCGCTCAATGCGATCGAAGCGGCTGTCGATGTGATCAAGACGAACTTGCACCCCGGCGTAAGCGGCATAAAGCTCAGCGAGGTCTTGCCGGATGCGAGCTTGGCCGATCTCCAATGCGCTCAGGCGCTGCTTCACGTCCTGCATATCGTCAGCCATCCGTTCCATCTTGGCGTCGAGCCGCCGCAGGTACACCAAGACAAGGTTCTCCGGTTCGTCGCTCATGCTGCCCTCCTCACGCCTCGCACGCCCTCCGCCAAGCCGCGCACCTGGTCCAGCACGCGCTGCACGCTGTCCGGGGCGGGGCGGCCCTGCGCGTCCAGGCTGGCGGCCAGCGTGTCGATGAGCGCGGACGCCACCACGACCGCGTCCGCCACCGCCACCGCCTCTGCCGCCTGGGCAGGGGTGCGGATGCCGAACCCGATGGCGATCGGCAGCGCGGTGGCAGCGCGCACCTGGGGAATGGCGGCGGCGAGGTGCTCCTTGGTGGCGGTGCCGGTGCCGGTAATGCCGGCGATGCTCACGTAATAGACAAAGCCCGAGCTGCCGGTCAGCACCTGCGGCAGGCGTGTTGCATCCGTGGTCGGCGCCACGAGCCGGATGATGTCGAGCTCGTTGCTGGCCGCCGGGCCGGAGAGCCAGTCCGCCTCCTCGCTCGGCAGGTCCACCACGATCAGCCCATCCACCCCGGCGGCGGCGGCATCCGCGCAGAACCGGTCAGGGTCGTAGGACAGCACGGGATTGAGATAACCCATCAGGATCACCGGCGTGTGCGCGTCCTTGACGCGGAAAGCGGCCACCATCGCCAGGGTGCGCGGCAACGTCGCCCCGGCCCTCAAGCCGCGCAGCCCCGCCGCCTGGATGGTGGGGCCGTCCGCCATGGGGTCGGTGAACGGCATGCCGATCTCGATCAGGTCCGCCCCCGCGCCGGGCATGCCGTGCAGGATGGCGGTGCTGGTCGCTTCGTCCGGGTCGTAGGCCTCCAGGAACGGGATCAGCGCGCCGCGGCCTTCCTGCTTGAGCAGGGCGAAGCGGGCGGCGATGCGGCTCACAGCTTGACGCCGAGGTGATCGGCCACCGCGAAGATGTCCTTGTCGCCCCGGCCGCACAGGTTCATCAGCACGATCTCGTCGGCACCCATCGCCGGGGCGATCTTGGCCACGTGCGCCAGGGCGTGCGCCGGCTCCAGCGCGGGGATGATGCCTTCGGTGCGGGTGCAGAGCTGGAAGGCGTCCAGCGCCTCCTGGTCCGTCGCGGCCACGTATTCCACCCGGCCGATCTCGTGCAGCCAGGCGTGCTCCGGGCCGATGCCGGGATAGTCCAACCCGGCGCTGATGCTGTGCGCCTCGGTGATCTGCCCGTCATCGTCTTGCAGCAGGTAGGTGCGGTTGCCATGCAGCACGCCGGGCCGCCCGCGCGACAGGCTGGCCGCGTGCTCGCCCGTGTCCAAGCCGCGGCCGGCCGCTTCCACGCCGATCAAGCGCACGTCCGGGTCGTCCAGGAACGGGTGGAACAGGCCCATGGCGTTGGAGCCGCCGCCGATCGCCGCCACGATGGCGTGGGGCAGGCGGCCCTCCACGGCCAGCATCTGCGCCCGCGCCTCGGTGCCGATCACGCTCTGGAAGTCCCGCACCATGGCCGGGTAGGGATGCGGCCCGGCGACGGTGCCGATCAGGTAGTAGGTGTCCGCCACGTTGGCGACCCAGTCGCGCATGGCGTCGTTCATCGCGTCCTTCAGCGTGCCGGCGCCGGAGCTGACGGGCACGACCTCCGCCCCCAGCAGCTTCATGCGGAACACGTTGGGCTTCTGCCGCTCGATGTCGGTGGCGCCCATGTAGATGCTGCACGGCAGGCCGAACAGGGCGCAGACGGTGGCGGTGGCGACGCCGTGCTGGCCGGCCCCGGTCTCCGCGATGATGCGCGTCTTGCCCATGCGGGTGGCGAGCAGGATCTGCCCCATGCAGTTGTTAATCTTGTGCGAGCCGGTGTGGTTCAGTTCGTCGCGCTTGAAGTAGATGCGCGCGCCGCCGAGCTGCCGGGTCAGCCGCTCGGCGAACCAGAGCGGGCTGGGGCGGCCCACGTAGTCCTTCAGGTAGCGGTCAAGCTCGGCCTGGAACGCCGGGTCCTGCTTGGCCTGCTCGTAGGCGGCTTCAACGCCGAGCACCAAGGGCATCAGCGTCTCGGCCACGAAGCGGCCGCCGAAGCCGCCGAAGCGGCCGCGCGCATCCGGGCCGGAGCGCAGCGTGTTGGGCAGGGCAGGGGAGATCTCGTTCATGGCCGGCGCTCCGTTCCTGCGGGACATAGCGCGCCGGCCTCGTTTGGCCAACTCGCCCAGCGCTTGCTCGCCCAGCGGCTGATGGCGGGGTAAACTCGGCCACCACGTCCGCGAGGCTGCCCGTGCTCTATGCCAATGACGGCGTCACCCCGCGCCAAACACTCCAGCCCGACCCGCATCTTGCCAGCGATGCGACCTGGATCGACCTGGTCAGCCCAACGGATGCCGAGCGGGCGGCGGTTGAGCGCCTGACCGGGCTGCGCGTGCCGTCGCGGGAAGACCTCGCGGCGATCGAGAGCTCCAGCCGCCTCTACCGCGAAGGCGACGCAAGCTATCTCAGCATGCCCTACAGCTACCTGGCTGCCGATGGCCGTTCCGCCGTCGTGCCGGTCGGCTTCGTCCTGTCTGCGGGGCGGCTGCTCACCGTGCGCTTCGCCGTCCTGCCAGCGTTCGAGAAATACGCCGAAGCGTTCGCGCATGGCGGCAAGCCCACCAGCGCCGAGGCGTTCGTGGGCCTGCTGGAGACGGTCACCTCTCGGCTGGCCGACGTGCTGGAGCGGATGGCGGGCGAGCTCAACGGCTTGTCGAAGGCCACGTTCCAGGAGGAGGACCCCAACGCTCGGCAAAGCGTGCGGCACGCGGACCGGGTGCTGCGCGCCACCCTCGGCGCCGTCGGCCGCTGCGGGGACACGCTGGGCAACTTGCGGGACAGCGTGATCGGCATCAGCCGGATCGCAGGGTATGTGCAGCAGGCGACGGAAGCTTGGCCAGAGGACCTGAAAGCCCGCCTGGCCACGCTGCGCCAGGACATCGCGTCGCTGAACGACTACGACCAGCAACTGAGCGCCAAGGTCAGCTTTCTGCTCGATGCCGTGCTGGGCTTCATCAACATCGAGCAGAACAACGGCATCAAGGTGCTAACGATCGTGTCCGTCGCCGGCATTCCGCCGACTTTCGTGGTCGGGCTCTACGGCATGAACTTCAGGATGCCCGAATATGGCTGGGCCTATGGCTACCAGTACGCTTGGGGGGTGATCCTGCTCAGCGTCGTGCTGCCGCTCGCGTGGTTCCGCATCAAGGGCTGGGTCTGAAGCGGTTCCTGTGCTGCCAGGCGGGCGCAAAACGCTCCAGCCTTTGTTCTTGCAGGCATCCTCATCCGACCAATGGCCCCGTTTGGTCGGATGATGCTTTAGCCGAGCAAGGAGCCGAGCTTCATCGCCGGAGCCATGTCTCCCACCACGTCAAGCTTGCCCAGGGTGTAGGCATCCATCGGGCTCATCTCACCGGCCATCAGCCCTTTCAGGTCTGAGGCGGCCACAGTGATAGTTGTATCCGGCGTCTTGCCCGTTTCGGCGACCGTCGGGGGGTTGGCCTTGCCGTCCAGGAAGATGCTGCCATCGCTGCCCAAATCGAACAGGATGCTGGCCCCGATCGACTCAGCGCCCTGCAGCTTCTCGCGCAACGCCGCTTCCAGTTCGTCGCGGATCATGGCCAGTGCCCCTGCTCAAACATGAAAGCTCTCCCCGCAGCCGCAGCGGCCCTTCTCGTTGGGGTTGACGAAGGTGAACCCGGCGGAAAGGTCCTGCACCTGGTAGTCCATGGTGGTGCCGATCAGGAACAGGCTCGCCTTGCGGTCCACCAGCACGGTCAAGCCATGGTCGGTCACGACTTCGTCGCCGGGTCCGGGCCCTGCTACCCACTCCATGCGGTAGGACATGCCGGAGCAGCCCTTGGTGCTGACGTCAATACGCAGCAGCAGACCTTTCTGAGCACCGGCATACAGCTTGCCGAGGCGGTCGGCGGCAGCGTCGCTCAATGTCATCAGGGGCGGCAAGACGCGGCGGGGCTTGGTGGCGGTCTGTGTGGTGCTCATCGTGTCATCCCAGATCGTGACGAGTCAGAACATGTTCAACGCGAGGCGAGCTTCCTCCGTCATCCGGCTCGGGTCCCATGGCGGCTCCCAAACCGTTTCCACGTCGCAGCCAGTCACTCCTGACACGGTCATGACGGCGTCGCGCGCCTGCACCGGCAGCTCCTGCGCCGACGGGCAGCCAGGCGCCGTCAGCGTCATCTCGATCTTGACGTGCCCTGCGTCTGAGATGTCGATGAGATAGATCAGGCCCAGCTCATAGATGTTCACCGGGATTTCCGGATCGTACACCGTGCCGATGGCGTTGATCACGGCATCTTCGTTCAGTGCCGGCTCGGTCGTGCCGTCCGGCGACCAGCTTCCGTGGGCGTCAGCCATGAGCGGTTCCCTCCAACGCGCCAAGCAATGCGTCCCAAGGCAAGGTGGCGCATTTCAGCCTGGACTTGTATTCGTGCAATCCGGAAAGCGGCAGCAGGGGCGTCATCTCCGCACCGCAATCCGCACAGGCGCCGGTGCGCAGCATGACGCGAAACTGCTCCGCCAAGTCCCGCACCGCGGCCGGCGAGCGGCCAGTCACCGCCTCCACCATCAAATCCGCCGAGGCCAGGCTGATCGCGCAGCCGCGCGCCTCAAACCCAGCTTCCGCGATCCGGTCGTCGTCCATGCGCACGCGCACCTCGACCCGGTCGCCGCACATCGGGTTGTCGCCCTTGGCCGCGCCGTCGAACGGATCGAGCCGACGCTGATGGCGCGGGTTGCGGCCATGCTCCAGGATGGTCTCCTGGTAAAGGTCGCGCACGTCGGCGAAACCGTCCATCAGGCGAAGAACTCGCGCACCCGGTCCAGCGTGTCGGCCAGCGTGTCGATCTCCGCCGTCGTCGTGTAGATGCCGAAGCTCGCGCGCGCCGTGCTGTCCACGCCCAACCGGTGCATCAACGGCTCGGCGCAATGATTGCCGGCCCGCACCGCGATGCCGTTGCGGTCCAGCAGGGTCGCCACGTCGTGCGCGTGGGCGCCCTCCAGCGTGAACGACACGACGCCGCCGCGATCCTGCGCCCGGCCCAGCACTCGAACGCCCTTCGTGTCCGCCATGCGGGCGAGCGCGTGATCCGTCAGCTCGGCTTCGTGCGCGGCGATGGCGTCGAAGCCGATCGCCTCCACCCACTCGATCGCGCGCCTCAGCCCGATGGCCTCGACGATGGGTGGGGTGCCGGCCTCGAACTTGTGCGGCACATGCGCCCAGGTGCTGCTTTCGAAGCTGACGCTGCCGATCATGTCGCCACCCCCCATGAAGGGAGGCATCGCCTCAAGCAACGCCATGCGGCCCCACAGCACGCCGATCCCAGTCGGGCCATACAGCTTGTGGCCGGTGAACACGTAGAAATCCGCATCCAACGCCTGCACATCGACCCGACGATGCACCACGGCCTGGCTGCCGTCGAACATGACCTTCGCCCCCGCTTCATGCGCCGCCGCCGCAATGCGGGCCGCCGGGAGATAGGTTCCTAGCACGTTAGACATGTGGACCATCGCCACCAGCCCGACTTGGCCATCGGCCAGCTTGGCCTCATAGTCCTCCCAGTCCAGCTCGCCCAATTCCGTCACGCGGGCGACGCGCAGCTCGATGCCGGCGCGGTCCCGCAGCATCTGCCAGGGCACGATGTTGGCGTGGTGCTCCATCTCCGAGATCAGCACCGCCTGACCCGGCCGCAGCAGGCTGCCATAGCTGTGCGCCAGCAGGTTGATGGCTTCCGTGCTGTTCTTGGTGAACACGACCTCGTCGCGGGACGGCGCGTTCAGCAGCCGGGCTACAGCATCGCGCGTGCCCTCGTACGCGTCGGTGGTGCGCTCGCTCATCCAATGCAGGCCACGGTGCACGTTGGCATACTGGGTGCGCATGGTCTCGGACATCGCGTCGATCACGGCGTCCGGCTTCATGGCGGACGCAGCGCTGTCCAAGAAGACGAACGGCTTGCCGTGCACGGTCTGCGACAGGATGGGAAACTCAGCACGGACGCGCTCCACATCGAGCGGCGCGCGGGTCATCATGTTCATGATGCAAAATGCCTAAAAAGAAGCGCCAGCAAACCGATGGCTGATCCCATCAAAGCAGCGCCTGCGGCAGCGGCTGCGATGACGATCTTGAGCGGTTCCCAACGCAGCTGCTGCTTGAGGGCGATGTCGGCAAGCTTCTGGTCGATGTCCACGCGCAGCTGAGCCATCCGCAGCTCCCGTTCCTCGTCATCCAGCAGCCCATTCAAGCCGCCTGGCGCTGCCACCAGCCTTCAACCGCCTGCTCCAGCAAGGCGCGGGCGGCCTCGTGCGTCACCACTTCCATCGCGTCGTCCAGGAAGGCGCGGACCAGCATGGAGCGCGCCTCCGCTTCCGGGATGCCGCGGGCGCGGAGATAGAATAGCTGGTCCTCGTCCAACTCGCCGATGGTGGCGCCGTGGCTGCACTTCACGTCGTCAGCGTAGATCTGCAGCTCCGGCTTGCAGTCGATCTCGGCATCAGGGGACAGCAGCAACGCCTGACTCATTTGGTATCCGTCGGTCTTCTGCGCAATGCGGTCCACCTCGATGCGGCCCTGGAACACACCGCGGGAATGCCCCGTCAGCACGTTCTTCACCGCCTGCCGGCTGGAGCAAAACGGGGCCTCGTGCGTCACCACGGTGGTGACGTCACCCAGTTGGTGGCTGCCCAGCAGTTGCGCCGCATTCAGGTGCACCACAGCGCCGGGTCCGAGCAGGCGAGCATGGAACTCGGCGCGCGACAACTGCCCGCCCAGGGTGAGCGTGAAGGCGTCGTAGAACCCGGCGGCCTGCACGTCGGCGTAGATCGTTGCGAGGTGGAACGCCTCGCCCGCCTCCTCCTGCACGCGGACGTGGGTCAGCGTCGCGTCGGCCGCCACCTCGATCTCCGTCACCGGATTGTGCAGGTATCGCCCCTGGCCACGGAACAGCTCGATCACCGTGAGCTTGGCGCCCCTTGCCAAGCGGATTGCGTGGCGGGGATGGAACGCTGAGGAACGGCCTTCAGCCTCCGCCGCCAGGTTCACCAGCATCAACGTGCCAGCGTCCACGCCCTCGGCAACGGACAGGATAGCCCCATCCTCCGCCAGCATGGCGTTGAGTGCCACGGCCGGCTCCTTCTGGGGGCGTGAGAGGGAGCCAAAACGCCCCTCCTGCGCGAAGGATGCAAAAGTCACAGCCTCGGGTAAACGCGACAGGTCCTCCCGCAAGCGGCCGTCCAGGTAAACGAGCCGGGGAACACCCATCTCGGGAATGATTGGGAGATCGCCGCCCGCAACGGACGTGAGCGGCTCGCGGAACTCGCTCTCGGCCAGGGCGCGCAGGCTGGTGTAGCGCCAGCCTTCCACCCGCGGCCCAGGCAGGCCGGTGCGGCGGAATGCGTCAGCCGCCGCGTCCCGCACCGCCGCGTCACCGGGCAAACGCGCGCGCAGGCCTTCGTAGCGGGCCAGGAAGCTGTCGGCACCGCGTTGCAGGGAAGTGCTCATGCAGCCTCGGCGACCACCTGGGCGTAGCCGTTGGCCTCCAGCTCCTTCGCCAGCTCCGGCCCGCCGGAGCGGATGATGCGCCCAGCGGACAGGACATGCACCCGGTCAGGAACGATGTATTCCAGCAGGCGCTGATAGTGCGTGATCACCAGGGCCGAGAAGCCCGGCGCGCGCATCGCGTTCACCCCGTCCGCCACGATGCGCAGCGCATCGATGTCGAGGCCGCTGTCCGTCTCGTCCAGGATGGCGAGCTTGGGGCGCAACACCGCCATCTGCAGCACCTCGTTGCGCTTCTTCTCGCCACCGCTGAAGCCCACGTTGACGTTGCGCTTGAGCATGTCGTCCGGCATGGCCAGGCGCTTCATCGCCTCGCGCGCCACGCGGAGGAACTTGATCGCATCCAACTCCTGCTCGCCCCGGCTGCGTGCCTGGGCGTTGTAGGCGGTGCGCAGGAAGTTGGCGTTGCCGACGCCGGGCAACTCCACCGGATACTGGAATGCCAGGAACAAGCCAGCCGCAGCCCGCTGCTCCGGCTCCATCTCCAGCAGGTCGACGCCGTCGAACGTAGCGGTCCCGCCCGTCACCTCGTAGCCGTCACGGCCAGATAGCACGTAGCTCAGCGTGCTCTTGCCCGAGCCGTTCGGCCCCATGATGGCGTGCACCTCGCCCGTCGGCACGACCAGATCGATCCCGTTCAGGATCGCCTTGCCTCCGCCTTCGCCAGCCTCCAGCGACGCCGCCAGACCCTTGATCTCCAGCATCAGCCAACGGATCCTTCGAGCGAGATGGCCAGCAGCTTCTGCGCTTCGACGGCGAACTCCATCGGCAGCTCCTTCAGCACGTCCTTGCAAAAGCCGTTGACGATCATGCCCACCGCGTCCTCCTGGCTCAAGCCGCGCTGGCGGCAGTAGAACAGCTGCTCGTCGTTGATCTTGCTGGTGGTCGCCTCGTGCTCCACCTGGCTGGTCGGGTTGCGGCTCTCGATGTACGGCACGGTATGCGCCCCGCACTGGTCGCCGATCAGCAGGCTGTCGCACTGGGTGAAGTTCCGCGCGTTCGCCGCCTTGGGCAGGATGCGCACCAGCCCGCGATAGGTGTTGTCCGACCGCCCGGCGCTGATGCCCTTGCTGACGATGGTGGAGCGGCTGCCCTTGCCGATATGGATCATCTTGGTGCCGGTGTCCGCCTGCTGGCGGTTGTTGGTCACCGCCACCGAGTAGAACTCGCCCACGCTGTCCTCACCCTGCAAGATGCAGGACGGATACTTCCAGGTGATCGCCGAGCCGGTTTCCACCTGAGTCCAGCTCACCTTGGAGCGCGCGCCGCGGCAGGCCGCCCGCTTGGTGACGAAGTTGTAGATGCCGCCCTTGCCGTCCGCATCGCCCGGATACCAGTTCTGCACCGTGCTATACTTGATGCTCGCGTCGTCCATCGCGACCAGCTCGACGCAGGCCGCGTGCAACTGGTTCTCGTCGCGTTGCGGCGCCGTGCAGCCTTCCAGGTAGGACACGCTGGCACCTTCCTCGGCGATGATCAGCGTACGCTCGAACTGCCCGGTGTTCTTGGCATTGATGCGGAAATAGGTGGACAACTCCATCGGGCAGCGCACGCCCTTGGGAATGTAGACGAACGAGCCGTCGGTGAACACGGCGCTGTTCAGGGCTGCGAAATAGTTGTCGCCCGCCGGGATGACGCTGCCGAGGTACTTGCGCACCAGCTCCGGATGATCGTGCACCGCCTCGGAGATCGGGCAGAAGATCACGCCCGCTTCATACAGGCTCTTGCGGAAGGTGGTCGCCACCGAGACGCTGTCGAACACCGCATCCACCGCGATGTTGCGGCCCTGCGCAGCACCTTCCTCGACGCCCGCGCCATCCGCACCGACGACGCCGGCCAGGATAGCTTGCTCCTTCAGCGGAATGCCGAGCTTGGCGTAGGTCTTGAGCAGCTCCGGGTCCACCTCGTCGAGCGAACGCGGACCGTCCTTCTTCTTGGGGGCGGCGTAGTAGTGGATGTCCTGGTAGTCGATCGGCGGATAGCCGATGCGGGCCCAGTCCGGCGACTCCATGGTGAGCCACGTCGCATAGGCCTTGAGCCGCCAGGCGAGCAGCCACTCCGGCTCGTCCTTGCGGGCGGAGATCATGCGGATGGTGTCTTCGCTCAGGCCCTTGGGAGCGACATCCATTTCGATGTCGGTCTCGAACCCCCACTTGTAGCCAGACTGGGTCAGCGACTGGACGGTATCGAGTGTTTCGGCAACGGCGGCCATGAGGCGTCCTACTCGGCAGAAAGGGAAAGGGACGCCACGGCGGCATGCCGTGGCGCAGATGTAGCCATGTCCGCCAGGCTTATCGCTGACAGCGCCTCGCGCACCGCGGCGTTCACCGCGTCCCAGCGGCCGCGCACTGGGCAGGAGCACACCGTTTCGCATGGAGCGGGCGCACCCTCCACGCAAGCTGTCATCGCAATCGGGCCGTCAATCGCTACGATCACGTCCGCCACGGCGATGGCGGAAAGTGGACGCATCAGACGGTAGCCGCCGCGTGCGCCGCGCTGGGACGCGACCAAGCCCGCCATTGCCAGCGCCTTCAGCACCTTGGCCACCGTCGGCTCGGGCACGCCCGTCGCGGCGGACACCCCAGGAGACGTCTGGACCCCAGGCATCGCGGCCAGGCGAACCAGGACGACCACCGCATAATCCGTCAGCTTCGACAACCTGAACATGCTATCCGGCTTCATGCCTTGCTAATCGGGACCCTGTAAGTCCTGTATTGCGAGATGAGGGGGGGAGCCAGGTCCGTCAACCCCGAACCGTGGCGATGGCGCAGATTGCCGCCGGGAACAGCACGGCGGCTGCGAACGGCAAGCCATACCACAGCGCCTCTCCAGCGGAGCCGAGCGCCAGCAGCGAGGTGGTCGCTGGCCGCCGCATGGCCATGGCCGCGGCAGCGGCGGCAAGCGACAAGCCGCCTCCGGCCTCCAACGCGCTTGACGCCGGGTCAGCCGCCAGGCGCCCGACGGTTCCCGCGATGTCGGCGCCGCTGCCGCGGCCATGGC
>CAXTTH010000021.1:0-14372 GCA_964247035.1 uncultured Acetobacteraceae bacterium | reverse complement strand
GCGCCCGCGGCTGCCAGCCCGCAGGCGCCTCCTGCCGGCAATGGCGGCGGCCAGCATTAGGAAGCCCCAGGCATGATCTCCGCCGTCTTCGTGGACCGACCGCGGCTGGCAATCGTCATCGCCATCATCATCACCATCGCCGGCGCGCTGGCGATGACCCGCATCCCGGTGGCGCAGTTCCCGGACATCGTGCCGCCGCAGGTGCAGGTGACCGCCAACTTCCCCGGCGCGTCCGCCGCCGTGGTCGAGTCCTCCGTGGCCCAGCCAATCGAGGCGCAGGTCATCGGCGTGGACAAGATGATCTACATGAAGAGCACGAACGGCAACGACGGCAGCTACAACCTGACTGTCAGCTTCGAGCTCGGCACCAACCCGGACATCAACACGGTCAACGTGAACAACCGGGTGCAGACCGCGATGGCGGAACTGCCGCCCTCCGTCACGCAGCAAGGGCTGACGATCCAGAAGCGCTCCTCCGCCATCCTGGAGTTCATCAACCTGTACAGCGAAGGCGCCAAGCAGGACCCGCTGTTCATCACCAACTACGCCACCATCAACATCCTGGACGAGATCAGCCGCACGCCGGGCGTGGGCCAGGCCAACCTGTTCAGCCGCCTCAAATACTCCATGCGTATCTGGTTTGACACCAACCGGCTGACCAGCCTCGGCCTGGCGCCGCAGGACATCATCAACGCCATCCAGGCACAGAGCGTGGTGGCGCCGATCGGCCGCATCGGCGCGCGTCCGGTGTCCTCCGACGTGTCGTTCCAGTTCAACCTGCAAACCCAGGGGCGGCTGACCACGCCGGAGCAGTTCGGCGCCATCGTGCTGCGCGCCAACCCGGACGGCTCCGTGCTGCGGATCAAGGACGTGGCGCGGCTGGAGCTGGGGGCGCAGAACTCGGACAGCGAGAGCCGGCTGGACGGCCAGCCCTCCGTCGCGGTGGCGATCTACCTGGCGCCCGGCGCCAACGCGGTGAACACCGCCAGCGCCGTCAACCGCAAGCTGCAAGCGCTGAGCGGGCGCTTCCCGGAAGGCCTGCACTACCAGGTCACCTACGACAGCACGACCTTCGTCACCGACACCATCAGCGAGGTGATCAAGACCTTGGCCGAGGCGTTCGTGCTGGTGATCATCGTGGTGTTCCTGTTCCTGGGGAACCTGCGCGCCACGCTGATCCCCACCATCGCCGTGCCGGTCAGCCTCATCGGCGCGTTCGCCGGCCTGCTGGCGCTGGGCTACTCGGCCAACACCGTCTCCCTGCTGGCGCTGGTGCTCGCCATCGGCATCGTCGTGGACGACGCGATCGTGGTGGTCGAGAACGTCGAGCGGGTGATGGAGGAGAACCCGCAGCTCACCCCGGCGCAGGCCACCAAGCTGGCGATGACGCAGATCACCGCGCCGATCATCGCCATCACCCTCGTGCTGCTGTCCGTGTTCGTGCCGATCGCGTTCATCCCCGGCATCTCGGGCCAGCTGTTCCGCCAGTTCGCCGTCACCATCAGCGTGTCGGTGCTGATCTCGGCGCTCAACGCCCTCACGCTCTCGCCCGCGTTGTGCGCCGTGTTCCTGCGCCATTCGGGGCCGAAGCGCGGCATCATGGCCCGCGTCGGCCGCGGCATCGACGGCGTGCGGGACGGCTACGCTTACCTGGTCGGCAAGACGCTGCGGCTAGCCGTGGTGGGCGTGCTGCTGGCCGTGGCGTTCGGGGCAGGCATCTTCGGGTTGGCGCGGCTCACCCCCACCGGGTTCCTGCCGTCCGAGGACCAGGGCGGGTTCTTCGTCTCGATCCAACTGCCGGACGGCGCCTCCGTCGCGCGCACGGGCAACGTGGTGCGGCAGGTGGAAGGCATCGCCAAGCAGCTGCCGGGCGTGCGGGACACCTTTGCCATCATCGGTTTCTCCTTGCTGGACAGCGCGCAGGAGAGCAACTCGGCGTTCATGTTCATCAAGCTCAAGCCGTTCGCGGACCGCACGGCGGCGGCGCAATCGGTGCAGGCGCTGATCGGCCGCATGTTCGGCGCCGGCCAGCAGGTGCGGGCGGCGACCGTGTTCCCGTTCAACCTGCCGCCGATCATCGGCCTGTCCACCACCGGGGGCTTCGAATACCAGTTGGAGGCGCTCGAAGGGCAGGACGCCGTCGTGCTCGGGCAGACCATGAACGGGCTGCTGGCCACGGCCAACTCGGACCCGCGGCTGGCGCGGGTGTTCTCCACCTTCACCGCCACCAACCCCTCGCTTTACCTGGACATCGACCGGGAGAAGGCGCAGGCGCTCGGGCTCTCCATCACGGACGTGTTCACGGCGTTGCAGGCCACGCTGGGCGGCATCTACATCAACGACTTCAACCTGTTCGGCCGGGTCTGGCAGGTGAACATCGAAGGCGAGGAGCAGAACCGCAGCAGGATCGACGATCTATGGAAAATCTACATCCGAAACAAGACCGGCCAGGTGGTGCCGCTGCGCTCCATCGCGGAAGCCAGGATCGTGCTCGGGCCGCAGGTGATCACCCGTTACAACAATTATCGCTCCATCACCGTCAACGGCGGCCCTGCCCCGGGCGGCTCCTCCGGCACCGCGCTTCAGGCGATGGCCCAGGTATCGCAGCAGAACCTGGCTCCGGGCTACGCCTTCGAATGGACGGGAACCGCCTACCAGGAGGTGGCGGCATCCGGCCAGACCGGCTTCATCCTCGCGGTCGCCATCCTGTTCGCCTACCTGTTCCTGGTGGCGCTCTACGAGAGCTGGGTCATCCCGATTCCGGTGCTGCTGTCCGTTTCGGTCGGCGTGTTCGGCTCCTTCATCGGCATCATGATCGGCGGCCTGGCACTCGACCTGTATGCGCAGATCGGGCTCGTGGTGCTCATCGCGCTGGCGGCCAAGAACGGCATCCTGATCGTCGAGTTCGCCAAGGACCGGCGCGAGGCGGGCGACAGCATCCGTGAGGCAGCCGTGCTCGGCGCGCGCACCCGGTTCCGCGCCGTGATGATGACCTCGGTCGCCTTCATTCTTGGCCTGGTGCCCCTGGTGATCGCCCATGGCGCGGCGCAGGTCAGCCGCCGGGACGTGGGCACCCCGGTGTTCGCCGGCATGATCGCCTCCTCCAGCATCGGCATCTTCCTCATCCCGATGCTTTACGTGACGTTCCAGGGGCTGCGCGAAGGCACGGCACGCCGGTTCGGCCGTGGCCGGGTGCGTGCGCCGATGGAGCACGCGGACTAGGAGTCTCTCCGTGCTGCGGGATCGCCTGCCCCGCCCTTTCGCGCTGCTGGTCGCGTTTGCGCTGCTGGGCTGCGACCCAGCCGGCGCGCCGCACCCGGGAACGATCACCTACAAGCGAAACGGGGTGGTGCAGCATGTCGAGCGAGCTGTGGACGTGCCGGAAAACATGCGCTTCTTCGTCTATGGCCAGGCTTGGGTCGCCAGCCATCCCGGAAGCCCGCGGCGCGTGCCGATCATCGAGGTGGACGCCAAAGACATGGGGGCGGAGCAGATGGAGGTTTCGGAGTACGGTCCTGGCCATGAGCTTCTCAGGACGACGATAGGCTTCACCGGCCGAGCGGGGCCTACGCCGTAACCCGTGTGATCGACGCGTTCGTGCCCTGTGTGGGCCTTGCCGGGTCCGGGCTGGACCTGGCCGGCGTCGCCGCGAACGGCGCGCCCGGACTCGCAAGCCGTCAGCCTGACGGTGACATTCCGCGATGACGACATCATGCGGGACTACCCCTATTCCAGGATGAGCGAGATCGCGATTTCGCCCCCGGACCCCATCAGAGAGCAATCGTCCTCCGGACACCTGAAAAGGGATCAAGAGGTGGCCAAAGGTTCCGGTCGCCTCCTCCAGGCGATTGGAAGGCCGCAGGAAGGAGCGCCCTGCTGCCTCGCTACAAATACCGTGCCGCCAGGTGCGTCTCGAAATCTGCCGGATCGAGCGGCTTGCCGGTCGCGGCGCGCAGCAGGTCGTTGAAGCCGAGCAAGCTGCCCTGCCCATGCACGTTGGCGCGCAGCCAGGCCAGCAGCGGGGCATGGCTTCCCTCTGCCAAGGCACTGTCCAGCTCCGGGACTGCACGGCGTGCGGCGGCCATCAGCTGGGCCGCCGCCATCGCTCCCAGCGTGTAGGCCGGGAAGTAGCCGAACAGGCCGTCGTACCAATGGATGTCCTGCAAGCAACCCTGCGCATCGTCCGGCGGGGTGATGCCGAGAAGTTGCCGCATCCCCTCGTTCCACGCGCCGGGCAGGTCCGCCACCGCCAGCGACCCGGCGATCAGCGCCTGCTCCAGACGAAAGCGCAGGATCACGTGGGCCGGATAGGTCATCTCGTCGGCATCGACCCGGATGAACCCACGCTCGACCCGGCGCCATAGCCGGGACAGGTTGGCGATGTCGTAAGGCGCCGTATCGCCACCGAAGGCGGCCTGCATCTGAGGGCCGAGCCAAGAGAGATAGGCATCCGAACGGCAGGCCTGCATCTCCACGATCAGGGACTGGCTCTCATGCGCCGCCATGCCGGCCGCCTCGCCCACCGGCTGGCGCGCGTGCGCCCTGGGCAGCCCGCGCTCGTACAGCGCGTGCCCGGTCTCGTGCAGCACGCCCATGATCGCCTGCGCCGGGTCCGCCTCGTCATAGCGCGTGGTGATGCGGATATCGGTCGGGCTGCCGCCGCAGAACGGGTGGATCGACCGGTCCAGTCGGGCATGGGTGAACTCCAGGCCGACGCGCCCGGACAGGCGGCGGCACAGGGCTTCCTGCGCGTCGGCCGGAAAGACTCCGGGCAACGGCAGCGGCGCGGACGCACGGGCCTGCTTCTCCTCCGCCCGGGGCAGCGCCTCCGCCAGGAAGGCTTCGTAGCGGGCGAACACGGGCGTCACGTCCGCAGCCCCGATGCCCGGTTGGTAGCCATCCATCAGCGCGTCATAGGGCGAGAGGTTCAGCACGGGCGCCATCGCATCCGCCGTATGCCGGGCCAAGCGCACGACCTCTTGCAGCGCCGGCGTCACGAGGGCGAAATTGGCCGTGCGCCGGGCCTCCCGCCACACCTTCTCGCAAGCGGAGTTGGCGCGGGCGGCAGCTTCCACCAGGTCCGAGGGCAGCGCGGTGGCGCGGGTGTAGGCGCGGCGCATCAGGCGGAAATTGGCCTGCTGCCACGGGTCGGCGGGGGCGTCGGCCTCGGCCAGGTCATCGGCCAGGGCAGGTGCCGTCAATTGCGCGTGGGACAGCCCGGCCAGCACGGCCAACTGGTCGCCACGCGCCGCGCCGCCGCCGTCCGGCATCATGGCGGACGCATCCCATCCCAGCATACTCATCGCCTCGCCGAGGGTGGCGATGCGGGTGAAACGGTCTTGCAGGCGGGCATAGGCAGGGCCGGGCTGGGCATTCATCGATGCAGCACCTTCCGGGCGTAGGCGCCGAACACGGCCAGCAGCGACAGGGCGAGGCCGAACCAGGTCAGCGCGTAGTTGAGGTGGTCATTCGGTGGGCGCGGCAGGGCCGTGGCAGGCGCAGGCAGCACGCCGGCCGCGTCCGAGCCCAACGCCACAAGGGTGAACGGCGCCGCGCTGGGCAGGCCAAGGGCCTCGCCGATCTTGGCCGGGTCGAGCGTGTAGAAGTGCCGGCTCGCCAAGTCATCGGCCGGGCTGAACGCGCCAGGACGGTCGGGCATGCGGACGTAACCGGTGACGGTGACGACGCCTCCGGGCATGCCGAGGCTGCCGTCCGGCACCCAGCCGCGCTCCACCAGCAGCGGCGGCTGCCCCGGGCGCTCCAACGGCTCGATCAATTGCGCTCCCATCGCCGGGCCACGGGCGGTGTCGCGCACGTCGTCGCCATACAGCGCACGGACATCGCCTCGCAAACGGCCGGTAACGCTGACCTTGGTGAACGGCAGAGGATGCGGCGGCAGCGGGATGGCGGGCGAGGCCTCCGCCTGGTCGATCTCCGCGAGAATGGCCAGCTTCCAGGCCCGGCGCTGCAACTGCCACACGCCGAGCCCGACCAGCACCGACAACATGAGCAACGTAGCCAAGGCCGGCGTCAGCAACGGCGCCAGGCGCGAACGGCCGTGAAGGGACGCCGCTGCCGTCATTCCACCCCCATCTCCCGGGCGCGCTGGCGGAACTGCTGGGCGACCAGGAAAGCCTTGAGCGGGCGCATCAGCAGGATCGTGCCGGGGATGGCGAGCGCTGGCCACAGGAGGGCGTGCACCCAAAGCGGCGGGTTGAAGCGGAACTCCACCCAGAAGGCCAGCGCCACCAGCACGGACCCTTCGATCAGGATGATGAAGGCCGCCGCGCCGTCCCCGGTGTCCGCCTCTGCCAGGTTCAGGTCGCACGCGGGGCACCGGTCCCGCACGGTGAGGAGGCCAGTGAACAGCTTGCCTTCACCGCAGCGCGGGCAGAGGCAGCCGAGCGAAACCCGCAACAGGCTTAGAGGCGCGCCGCCGTCCACGCTACTCCGCGACCGTGACGCCAGCGCCCCACAAATAGACGGCGACGAACAGGAACAGCCAGACCACGTCCACGAAATGCCAGTACCAGGCCGCGGCCTCGAAGCCGAAATGCCGCTGCGGGGTGAACTGCCCGGCGCGCGAGCGGAACCAGCACACCACCAGGAAGCAGGTGCCGACAATGACGTGGAAGCCGTGAAATCCCGTGGCAAGGAAGAACACCGCCGGATAGACGCCGCCGCCTGCGAACTTGAACGGCGCGTCGGAATACTCCAGCGCCTGGAAGCCGGTGAACGACAAGCCGAGCAGGATGGTCAGGCCCAGCGCCATCACAAGGCCGCGCCGGTCGCTCTCGATCAGCGCATGGTGCGCCCAGGTCACGGTGCAGCCGGACAGCAACAGGATCATGGTGTTGAGCAGGGGCAGGTTGAACGGGTTGAACGTCTCGATCCCTGCCGGCGGCCACAGCGCCGGGCCGACCGCGTCCAGCACGTGCTCGGGATACAGGGCGAAGTGGAAGAAGGCCCAGAAGAAGCCGACGAAGAACATGACCTCGCTGGTGATGAACAGCGTCATGCCGTAGCGCAGGCCGAGCCGCACCACGGGGGAGTGCAGGCCCGGCGTGCTGCTTTCCTTGAGCACGTCCAGCCACCAGAACGCCATGGTCGCCAGCACCACGAACAGGCCGAGCGCCAGGAACAGGTAGGAACCGTAGTGCGACGCCTGGACGATGCCGAGCACGGTCAGGCCCGCGCCGATCGACCCGGTCAGCGGCCATGGGCTCGGATTCACCAGGTGGTAGGGCTGCTTCATGCTCCCCGTGGCAGCGGGAGCGACGGCGACGTGCGTGTCCATGGACGAGACCTATCGAATGGGGCGGCGCTGGATGGCTACACTATCCCGGGCGGCAGGCTGCGTCATCCCCTGGCGGAGCCGGGCTCGAGAATGCGGGGAGTGGCCGTATTGCCGGTATGGGGCCCAGCCTTGGCCAGGGCGCCGGAACGCGCGGCTTCCTCCAATGAGGGGAAAAAGGTGTAGGACAGCGTGATGGTATGGACGTCCCGCGTCTCAGGATCGGCCAGGATGGCAGGGTCCACCCAGAACGTCACCGGAAACTGCACCTTTTCCCCGGAGGCGAGCGTCTGCGAGGTGAAGCAGAAGCACTCGGTCTTATGGAAATACCGCCCCACCACGTCCGGCGTCACGTTATACAGCGCATGGCCGGTGATCGTGTGGTCGGACAGGTTCTTGCCGTCGTAAAAGGCGAGCTGCTCCTCACCAATCTTCATCGTGACGCGGCGTGCTTCCGGAACGAAGGACCAGGCGAGCTGCGGGCTGGTGTCGGCGTTCATCGCCACCGTGATGGTGCGGGACACGGCGCCGGGCGATGCTTGCGGCCCGATCTGCGGCGTGCCGTCATAGCCGGTCGCAGCGCAGAACATGCGGTAAAGCGGGACGGAAGCGAAGGCGAGCCCGGTCATGCCGGCAATGAATGCGCCCAATCCGGCGGCGATCACGGTGTTGCGGGTCATGACCCGCCAAGCTTCACGATGGAGATGGCATAGAACAAAGCCGCCACGGCCACGAGGGCCACGAGCAGGGCGATGTTGCGGCCCCGCTGGCGACGCCGAAGCTCGGCAGCCTGCGCAGGGGACAACGGCGGCGGGAACTCGTCAGCCAACGAGATGATCAACGGCCACGGCTGCGAACAGGAGCGCCAGGTAGGCCAAGGAGTAACGGAAGGCGGCGCGGGCGGGCGCATCGCCAGTCAGGCTTATGCCGGCCTCGTCCTGCTTGTCCCGCCAGACCAGCACAGCATGTGCCAGGAAGCCCAACCCCAGCGCAACGGCAGCAAGGCCATACACTGGGCCAGCCAACTTCAACGCCCAAGGCAGGGCGGAAAAGGGCGCCAGAACCAGCGTGTAAAGCAAGATTTGCAACCGGGTGTGCCGGGCCCCTGAGACCACCGGCAGCATCGGCACACCAGCGCGCGCATAGTCCTTGCAGGCGTAGAGCGACAACGCCCAGAAATGCGGCGGCGTCCACAGGAACACGATGGCGAACAGCAGCAGCGGCATGACGCTGACGTGCCCGGTGACTGCGACCCAGCCGACGATGGGCGGGAAAGCGCCAGCCGCCCCACCGATGACGATGTTCTGCGGCGTCCGCCGCTTCAGCCACATCGTATAGACGAAGACGTAGAAGGCGATCGACAGGGCCAGCCAAGCGGCGGCCATGGCATTGGTCGCAAGACCCAGCAGCACGACGGATGCGGCCGAAAGCACGATCCCGAAGCCAAGGGCCTCGCCGGGCGCGATCTTGCCCATCGGCACCGGCCGCTTGCTGGTGCGGTGCATCACGGCGTCGATGTCCCGGTCGTACCACTGGTTTATAGCGCCGGCCGCGCCAGCCGCCACGGCGATGCAAAGCACGGTCGTGACGGCCAGCACCGGGTGCAGGTGGCCGGGCGCCAGCAACATGCCGACGGCCCCGGTGAACACCACGAGCGTCACCACGCGAGGCTTCAGCAGGGCCAGCCAATCCTGCCACTCGACCCCGGCCGCTGCGTAGCCAGCCGGCAGGATGACTGCCTCCCTCATCGGACGCGCGGCAGCTCCTCGAAGGTGTGGAACGGCGGTGGCGAGCTGACCGTCCACTCAAGCGTCGTAGCGCCCTCACCCCAATAGTTGGCTGCCACCGGAACCTTGGAGGTGAAGGTGCGGAACAGCACGTAAAGGAACACGAGCACCGAGGCGGCGCCGATGTACGACCCAATCGAGGCCACGTGGTTCCAGCCGGCGAAAGCGTCCGGATAGTCGGGGTAACGGCGCGGCATGCCCGCCAGGCCCAGGAAGTGCATCGGGAAGAATGTCAGGTTCACGCCGATGAACGTGACCCAAAAGTGCACCTTGCCCCAGAACTCCGGATACTGGTGCCCGCTCATCTTGCCGATCCAGTAGTAAAACCCGGCAAAGATGGAGAACACCGCGCCCAGCGACAGCACGTAGTGAAAGTGCGCCACCACATAGTAGCTATTGTGCAGGATCTGGTCGATGCCGGCGTTGGACAGCACCACGCCGGTGACGCCGCCGACGGTGAACAGGAAGATGAAGCCGACCGCCCATAGCATCGGCGTGTTCATCTCGATCGAGCCGCCCCACATGGTCGCGATCCACGAGAAGATCTTGATGCCGGTCGGCACCGCGATGATCATGGTCGCCGCCATGAAGTAGGCCCGGGTATCGACGCTGATGCCGGAGACGAACATATGGTGCGCCCACACGACGAAGCCGACGACGCCGATCGCCACCATCGCATAGGCCATGCCCAGGTAGCCGAACACCGGCTTCTTGGAGAAGGTTGAGACGATATGGCTGATCATGCCGAACCCCGGCAGGATCATGATGTAGACCTCGGGATGGCCGAAGAACCAAAACAGGTGCTGGAACAGCACCGGATCGCCGCCGCCCTTGGGGTCGAAGAACGAGGTGCCGAAGTTGCGGTCGGTGATCAGCATGGTGATCGCGCCGGCCAGCACTGGAATGGCCAGCAGCAGCAGGAACGCAGTGACCAGCATCGACCAGACGAACAGCGGCATCTTGTGCAGGGTCATGCCCGGCGTGCGCATGTTGAAGATGGTGGTGATGAAGTTGATGGCGCCGAGCAAGGACGACACGCCTGCCAGGTGCAGCGCGAACAGGGTGTAGTCCATGCCGATGTCCTGGGTGGCGGACAGCGGCGGATACAGGGTCCAGCCGGAACCTGCGCCCTGGAACAGGCCGGCCAGGATCAGCATGAAGGCCGGCACCAGCAGCCAGAACGAGATGTTGTTGAGCCGTGGGAACGCCATGTCCGGCGCGCCGATCATCAGCGGCACGAACCAGTTGCCGAAGCCGCCGATCATCGCCGGCATGACGGTGAAGAAGATCATGATCAAGCCGTGCGCCGTCACCAACTGGTTCCAGGCCTGCCCGGTCGTGACGATGGTGTTGCCCGGCGCCGAGAGCTGCGCGCGCATGATGATGGACAGGATGCCGCCGGTGATCCCCGCGATGATCGCGAAGATCAGGTAGAGCGTGCCGATGTCCTTGTGGTTGGTCGAGAACAGCCAGCGCTGGACGAAGCCCGGCGCCTGGCCGTGGTGCTCGTCATGCGCGTGGTCGTGGGTGGTGGCCGACATCGTCCGGAGTCTCCTGCGCTGCCTTGCTGGGGCAGATGAGCATGTGGTCTGAGGTTACGGCGCGGCAACCGCCGCGTAGTGCTGCATGCCTGGGCCGGCGTCGCTGGCGAACTTGGTCTTGGCTTGCTCGAGCCAGGCCGTGTACTCCGTGGGCGTCACGGCGTGGACGTGGATCGGCATGGCGCTGTGATTGGTGCCGCAGATCTGGTTGCACTCGCCATAGTAGTCGCCCGGCTGGTCCACCTTCATCCAGGTCTCGATGGTGTGGCCGGGGATGGCGTAGCGTTGCACGCCCAACGAGGGAATGAAGAAGCTGTGGATCACGTCCGCGCCCGTCGTGAGCACGCGGATGTTCTTGCCGGCCGGCACCACGAGCGGGTTGTCAACCGAAAGCCGTCGGATCTGGCCCTGGTCCGGCCGGATGTCCTCGTTGGCGATCATGTAGCTGTCGAAATGGATGTTGTCGCTGTCGGGGTAGCCGAACTCCCAGTACCACTGGTGCCCGGTGACCTTGAGCGTCATGTCGGCCTCGCGCGTCCGGTCCTCGAAATAGACCAGCCGGAAGGACGGGATGGCGATCACCACGAGGATCAGCACCGGCAGCACCGTCCAGGCAACCTCGAGCAGCGTATTGTGGCTGATGCGGCTGGCGACGGGATGGCGCTTGGCGCTGAACTTCCACATCACGAACACCAGCAGCCCGGCTACGAACACGACCACGCTGATCATGAGCACGTTGACCAGGAAATGCAGGTCCTGGATGCCGGTCTCGACCGGGCTGTGGGACGGCTGCATCCCGATCTCCCACGGGCTGGGCGTTTGCGCCGCCGCAGGAAGCGCGCCAGCAAGCCCGGCAGCCAGGGTAGATAGCGCGAACGAGCGCCAGGTCTGCTTCATTTGCCTCAAATTCCCACAATCGGATCGTTCGCGCCCGAGGTATCCGAGCAACCCTGCCAGATCAAGGCCAGGTCGCTGTTGCAGCTTAGTTGGGGAGACGGACCAGGGTGAAAAGCCCCAGCGGCGGAACCGTTGTGCACACCGCACGGGCCATGTCCTCAGACGGCAGCAGGGCCTCCGTCTTGAAGTCGGGGTGCCAGCCGAGCTTGCGCCCGGCCGGGGCCATGGCGCGCTCTATGGCCAGCCGCGGACCGCTAGCGGCGGCGAAGTGGTTGACGAACAGCAGCGTGCCGCCGGGCTTCACCACGCGGCGCATCTCGGCCAGCAACCGGCGCGGGCTGGGCACCACGGACGCCACGAACATCGCAACGGCGATGTCGAACTGGTCATCAGGAAAGCCGGTAGCCTCGGCGTCAAGCTCTTTCAGCGCCGTGACGTTGGCGAGCGCCTCGCGCTCCACCCGGCGGCGCGCCCGGTCCAGCATCTCGGCCGACAAGTCGATTCCCGTGACCCGCTTGTTCGGCATGTAATGCGGCAAGGCGAGGCCGGTGCCGACGCCGACTTCCAGGACGTCGCGGCCGGGCAGGGCATTGACGGCGTCGACGGCGCGACGGCGACCTGAAGCCGAGATTCCCCCGAACACCATGTCATAAACCAAGGCCCAGCGGCGGTAAGCCGAGCGGACCGATTCGGCATCAAGGGCAGCAGCCCGGCGGCGCGGAGCCGCCAGGGTCGGTTGAAATTGAGGCGCCATGCGACCTAGCTACAAGCCACCCCTCCGCTGGGCAAGCCCTCGGCAGGTTTCCAAGGCCTCGCTCGGCCGTTGCGAACTTGATGGCCGCCGCCCGAGGCAACGGGCCAGCCCTCTATGGAAACGGCTTGCAACCCGACCATCAGGCCGCGTCTTCCCGCCGATCCCTCACCTTGACATACGCCAATGATGCATGGCTGGCGCAGTACGGCTTGCCGGGAAGCGATTCCGCATCGCAGAAACGGAACGACCGCGTGCCTGGCTCCCCGATGGGCCAGCAGCACTCCACCAGCCTGCCCCGGCCAGGCCGGGCAACGGCGTGCAGGGCCGGCGCTGGCTTGGGGCGCAGCGCCGCCCGCGGCGGCTCATCTTGGATGGTGGGCATAGGCAGCAAGGTTGCCCCCGTGACCCGGCGCACCGGTGCTGCCTTCAGGGCCTCGCCCGGCGAGGCACGCCGTATCGGCGAGGGCCGGGCGGGAAGAACGAGCCGGTGAGCCTTTCCCACCACGGCATTCTTCGAGACCCCCATGCGGCGACCGATCTCCGCCGTGGAATGGCCTTCCTGCCAAAGCGCCTTCAGCCGTTCGATGACGTCATCTGTCCAATCCATGGATAGTGCCTCTTCCCGGGATGACCGCAAGATACGGTATTCCCTCGAAGTGCAGAAAGCCAGGCTCAAGAATCAAAAACTTGTGGGTAAGTATCCCAGAACCACCATGGCTTGTGGATATGCCGCCAAGAACCAGGCTCTGTGAATGGGGCCGCTGCCAGGACGGCCGGGCACCTGCCCCAGCCGTCCGGGCCAGGTCATGGAAGCCTAGCTGTGGTGGACCGTCGTCTCGCGCACGGTGGCCGCAGGCGGCGCCGGCGTGGCGGCGCCGGGAGCGGCGATGGTGCCGGATGGTCGCTCGGCCGTGGCCTCCATGGAAGCGTCATCCTCGGCCATGTTCTTCTTGAACGACTTGATGCCCTTGGCGAAATCACCCATCAGGTTGCTGACCTTGCCGCTGCCGAACAGCAGCAGGATGACCACCAGCACGATCATCCAGTGCCAGATGCTTAAACCACCCATCGATTCCTCCTGGCGGGACGGACGCCCCCGCGGACATGCTTCGGTCTTCCTTATAGGACAGGCCGCAGCCCATTCCCATCCCGTGGCAGATGGCGGCGGGTTGGCCGGGGTTCAACCTTGGGCTCCGAGCAGCCCCCGTGCTTGCGCAGCATCCACCGCAATCTGCTGCCGCAGCTCCTCCAGCCCTGCGAAGCGCCGCTCCGCCCGCAGGAACGCATGCAGCGACACGTCCAGCTCTCGTCCATACAGGTCGCCTCCGAAGTCGAACAGATGCGCCTCCACCCGGCTGATGGCGCCCTCCGCCACCGTCGGGCGGCGTCCGATGTTGGCGACGCCGGGCGCCGCGCGGCCATCTGCCAGCACCGTTACCGCATAGACCCCGCGCGCCGGCTCCAACTGGCGGCCGAGGGCGATGTTGGCGGTCGGGAAACCGATGGTGCGGCCGCGCGCATCCCCGTGCGACACGACGCCGCGGATGCTCCAGGGGCGGCCGAGGTCGGCGGTGGCGCGCTCGGGATAGCCGTCCTGCAAGGCGCGGCGGATGCGGGTGGAGCTGATCGCGCCCTGCGCGTCCACCAGCGGCGGCACCACCGTCAGGCCCATGCCGTACGCCTCCGCCCGCTCCGCCAGCATCGCGAGGTCCCCGCCGCGGCGGTGGCCGAAGGCGAAGTCCGGCCCGCAGGCCAGGTGAACGGCGCCCAGCGCGCCTTGCAGCACCTCGGTCACGAACTGGTCCGCCGTGAGCAGGCTGAACGCCCGGTCGAAGGCGGCCTCGACCACGTGATGCACGCCGAGCCGGGCCAGCGCGTCGGCGCGCGCGGCCGGCAAGGTGAGGCGGAACGGCGGATCGTCCGGGCGGAACAGCTCGCGCGGGTGCGGCTCGAAGGTGAGCACCGCCAGCGGCGCGTCCGGCCGGGCCGCGTGGGCGCTGGCCAGCACGTGGGCATGGCCGCGATGCACGCCGTCGAAGTTGCCGAGCGCCACCGTTGCGCCCCGCGCCTGCGCAGGCAGTGCCTGCCAGTCCTGGTAC
>CAXTTH010000020.1:2285-14820 GCA_964247035.1 uncultured Acetobacteraceae bacterium | reverse complement strand
GCGCTCCGAACGCCTCCATCCCGTCCACCCCGGCCAGGTCCACGGCCACGCGCGCCCAGCGCACCACGTCCAGCACCTTGTGTTCGGGGTGGAACCGGCCACCCTGCACGCGCACCAGGGTTGCTCCCTTGTCACCCTCCTCGTTGATGTGGCGGCCTTGCAGGTTGCCGGGGAACACCACCCAGTTCGGATGCTGGCTGAGCCAACGCCGCGCGTGGACATGGCCCAGCGCCCAGTAGTCGTAGCCGTGGCCGGCCAGTTGCTCGACCGTGCAAGGCGCGTAGCGGCCGTGGGCGGTGTCCTCGCACGCCGTGTGCAGCAGGCCGATGTTCAGCTTGCCGGGAACCGGCCTGGGGTAGTGCTGTGCCAGGTTCTTCGTGACCGCCGGCTTGTCAAATCCCTGGCCGTGGATGACCACGTCCAGGCCAGGCACTTCGGCCCAGTGCGCCTCCTCCGTGCTGAACAGGGTGGCACGGTGCGGCCAGGGCAGCCGTCGGGTGAGCACGCTTTGGGCGTCGTGGTTCCCGCTGATGGCATAGACGGGGATGCCGGCCTGGGTCAGCCGGGCGATCTGCTCGACGAGGAAATGCCCGGTCGGGTAGTCTGGCCAGTCACCATCGAACAGATCCCCAGCCAGCAGGACGAAATGAACCCGTTCGGCCAGCGCCAGGTCCATGAGGTTGACGAGCGCCTGCCGGGTGGCGCCGCGGATGCGGTCGGCCACTGCGCCCGACTCCAAGCCCCGCAGCGGCGAGTCCAGATGCAGATCGGCAGCATGCAGGAAGCTGAAGTTCATCGCCGCGCTTCTAGTCACACCATCGTGCGCGCGTCCACCACCCGGTCGAACGTCTCGGCGTCGATCGCGCCCGAGGCCAGCGCCGCCTCCCGCAGCGTGGTGCCGTTCACGTGCGCCTCGTGCGCGATGTGCGCCGCCTTGTCGTAGCCCACGGTGGGCGCCAGCGCCGTCACCAGCATCAGCGAGCGGTCCAGCAGCTCGGCGATGCGGGCACGGTTCAGTTCCGTGCCCTCGATGGTGTAGCGGCGGAACGTTCCCGCCCCGTCCGCCAGGATGCGGGCGCTGTGCAGGAAGTTGTTGATCACGATCGGCCGCATCACGTTCAATTGGAGCTGCCCCTGCGACCCGGCGAACGCCACCGCCGCGTCCTCGCCGATCACCTGGGTGCAGATCATCACCATCGCCTCGCACTGCGTCGGGTTGACCTTGCCCGGCATGATGGAGCTGCCGGGCTCGTTCTCCGGCAGCACCAGCTCGCCCAGGCCGCAGCGCGGCCCCGAGCCCAGCCAGCGCACGTCGTTGGCCACCTTCAGCAGCACGATGGCGACACCGCGCAGCGCCGCCATGGCCGCCACCATCGCGTCCAGCCCGCCCAGCGCCATGAACTTGTTCGGCGCGGTGACGAACGGGTGGCCGGTCAGCTCCGCCAGCTTGGCCGCGATGGCCTCGGCGAAGCCCGGCGGCGCGTTCAGCCCCGTGCCGACCGCCGTGCCCCCTGCCGCCAACTCATGCAGCGCCCCTCGGGAATGCTCCACGCCAGCGATGGCAAAGGCCAGCTGCGCCGCCCAGCCGCCCCATTCCTGCCCCACGGTCAGCGGCACCGCATCCTGCAGATGAGTGCGGCCGATCTTCACCACGTCCGCCCACTCGGCGCTCTTGGCCACGATCGCCCCGTGCAGCGCCCGCAGCGACGGCAGCAGCCGCTGCTCCAGTTCCGCGATGGCAGCCACGTGCATGGCGGTGGGAAAGGTGTCGTTGGACGACTGCCCCATGTTGAGGTCGTCGTTCGGGTGCACCCGGCCCTTCGCGCCGATCTCCAGCCCCAGCAGCTGGGTGGCGCGGTTGGCCATCACCTCGTTGGCGTTCATGTTGGACTGCGTGCCGCTGCCGGTCTGCCAGACATACAGCGGGAACTCGGCGTCCAGCCGCCCTGCGACCACCTCGTCCGCGGCGGCGCAGATGGCGGCGGCGCGCTCGGCCGCCATCCGCCCGGCGGCCTGGTTCACCAGCGCCGCGGCCTTCTTCACGTAACCATAGGCGTGCGGGATGCCGATTGGCATGATGTCGTTGCCGATGGAGAAATGCTGCAAGCTGCGCTGCGTCTGCGCCCCCCAGTAGTGTTCCGCCGGGACCTCGATCGCCCCCATCGAGTCCCGCTCGGTGCGCGTGCCGGCTTGGCCGGTGCCGATGGTGCTCATGCGCGTGGCAGCTCCTGCTCGACCAGGGTGGCCCACAGCGATGCGCCGATGGGCAGGATGTCGTCGTTGAAGTCGTAATGCACCGTGTGCACGGGCGCGCTCCCCTTGTCGCGGCCAGCCTGGCCGATCCGCACGAAGCAGCCGGGGACCTTCTGCGCCATGTAGGCGAAATCCTCGCCCCCCATCCCCGGCGGACGCTGCCGAATCACCTTGTCCTCGCCCAGCAGCGCCGCGCCGGCTTGCCAGGCGCAGGCCGTGGCCGCCGGGTCGTTCACCACGCAGGGGTAGCCGCGCTCGAGGCTGAACTCCGTCATGGCCCCGTTGGCGCGGGCGATGTCGGCCGCCAGCTCGCCCATCATCCGCTCCATGGCGTCCCGCGTCTCGGGCTTGAGCGTGCGCACCGTGCCGCCCAGCACCGCCGTGTCCGGGATGACGTTGGTGGCAGTGCCGGCGTGGAAGGTGCAGGTGGACAGCACGGCGCTGTCCAGCGGATCGACCCGGCGCGCCACCAGCGTTTGCAGCGCCAGCACGATTTGCGCACCGACCACCACCGGGTCGATGGCCCGGTGCGGCCGGGCCGCGTGGCCGCCGCGCCCGGTGATGCGGATGGTGAAGTCGTCCGTGTTGGCGCAGACCGCGCCGGGTGCTGCGATCATCTGGCCCACTGGCAGGGTCGGGTCGTTGTGCGCGCCGAACACCATGTCGCAGGGAAAGCGGTCGAACAGCCCCTCCCGCACCATGACCTCGCCGCCGCCGCCATTCTCCTCCGCCGGCTGGAAGATGAAGTGCACCGCGCCTTCGAAATTGCGCGTCTCGGCCAGGTAGCGCGCCGCCCCCAGCAGCATGGCGGTGTGCCCGTCATGCCCGCAGGCATGCATGACGCCCGCAGTTTGCGAGCGGTGCGGGAACTCGTTGTCCTCCGGCATCGGCAGCGCGTCCATGTCCGCGCGGATGCCGATGGCGCGCCGGCCGTGGCCCTGCCGCAGCGTGCCGACCAGCCCGGTGCCAGCGATCTCCCGCGTGACGGCGATGCCCCACTCCGTGAGCTTGGCTGCCACTAGGTCGCTGGTGCGGCGCTCCTGGAAGGCGAGTTCCGGATGGGCGTGGATGTCGCGCCGCCACGCCGTCATGTCCGCGGCGAACTCGGCGATGCGGTTGTGGACGGGCAAGGGGCGGGACTCCTGCGTCTGGAATTCTGGCAAGCTAGAACGCTGCGGCCTGCGGGACAAATCGCGTTGCGGCTGGTGCCTGTGAGAGTAGATTGCATCTCACGTGAGACGGACAGGAGGGGCCTTGAATGCAGCGGTTCAGGTTTCCGAGGTCTTGGGCATCAAGGAGGCTGGCCCGCTCCCCTTGATGTCCGCCGTGGCGCGAGGCCTGCCGCTCGCGTCGCTGGACCGCGTCGTCCATAGGCTGGCGCCGTCGGACGTCGGATTCGCGTTCCAGATCGTTCCGGGTGCGACGCTTGCCCGCCGTCGCAAGGCATCGGCTGCGGCGCAGGACCGCGCTGAAGGCCGGCTCTCGGCCGACGAAGGCGCGCGCCTGGCCCGGCTCGCCGGCGTATGGGCCATGGCGCTCGACGTCTGAGGCAGCGCGGACGCAGCGCGCCGGTTCATGTGCGAGGAGCATCCCCTCCTGGACGGGCGATGCCCGATCAAAGTGGTGCTTGCGAGCGAACTGGGCCGCCCGGCCGTTGGAACACCGCTGCCAGCCCGATGATCTACGCGAGTGAGCGCTACAGCGCCGCGATGCTGGAGAAGCTGGCGCACGGCAACGGACGCATGCCGCCCAACCAGCACTGGATCGCGATCACGCCGCCGCCCGGGGTGTCCTACAAGATGTCCTCGGCGGCGCATCATCCGGGATGAGAGGCGGAGGATTGCATGGTGCCCAAAGCCTGCGGGGAAGCCTGGCGGCAATCGAACCGGTCACTGCTGCTGCTCGTGCCGAGCGTGGTCGCGCGGATGGACCATGGCGTGCTGATCAACGATGGCCATCCGGTATGCTATGGGCCAGGCCTTCATGTTGGCAGCAGCCAGCCAAGCCTCGGCGGCTGGCTAGGCTCTCAGGCTGCGGCTGCGGAGGAGTAATCCATCCGTTCCAAGTCAGCGACGAGGCTTGGGCCTGTCGGCTCCCAGCCGAGCCGCTCGCGCGTCCACGCGCTTGATGCCGGCAGGTCGAGTCCGGCGAACGGCGCGAGCCAGCCGAAATGGCCTGCTGCCTCTGCGGGCGAAAGCGACACCGCCGGGACGCCGAGGCCCGCGCCGATCACCTCCGCGACCTGACGCACCGGCACGCCTGCTTCGGCGACGGCGTGATATCGCGCGCCCGTCTCGTGCCGTTCCAGCGCCAGCCGGTAGAGGCGCGCGACGTCGCTCACGTGCGCCGCTGGCCAGCGGTTGGCGCCGTCGCCGACATAGGCCGAGACGCCTTTCGCGCGGGTGATCTCGACCAGGGGCGTGACAAGGCCTTGCTTTACGGTGTCGTGAACCTGTGGAAGGCGCACTACGGCGACCGAAACCCCTTTGGCAGCCTGCTCGGCCCCCGCCTGCTCGGATGCGATGCGGGGGTTGGGATTGTTCCAGTCGACCACATCCTCGGTTGCGGGCTGGCCGTGTCCGGCGCTTCCCATTCCGGTGCCTGACGTGATGATCAGCGGCCTATTTGAGCCGGTTAGGGCTTTGCCCATAGCCTCGATCACGCGCCGATCCTTGTCGCAGTTGGCCAAGAAATTCGAGAAATCGTGGTCAAAGGCGGCATGGATCACCGCATCCGCCTGATCCGCACCGCTTGCGAGGCTATTCGGGTCCTCAAGCGTGCCGCGATGCACTGCGGCGCCAGCCTGCTCAAGCTGTCGCGCCCCGGCGTCGGAGCGGGCAAGGCCGAGCACCTGATGCCCGGCGGCGATGAGTTCGGACACGATCCGCGAGCCGATGAAGCCTGTCGCGCCGGTGAGGAAAACACGCATGGGCACCTCTGAATTGCTCAGGGGATGTCGCGCCATGCTTCAACCTGTTAAAGTAGTGACCGCATCGTAGTATAAGCGCCAACAGGATAGAGCCATGCCTGCCCAGTCAGCCGATCAGCTCGCAACCTACCTTCGGGATCGCCGGACGCGGTTGGACCCAGCCGCATTCGGCTTCTCAGGCGGACGCCGGCGCACCCCGGGACTTCGCCGCGAGGAGGTTGCGCAGCGCGCCAACATCAGCCCCACCTGGTACACTTGGTTGGAGCAAGGACGGGGCGGCGCGCCGTCCGCCGATGTCCTCGACCGCCTCGCCGCAGGGCTGATGCTGACTGAACCCGAGCGCGAGCACCTGTTCATGCTCGGCCTTGGCCGCCCGCCCGAAATCCGGTACAAGCGCGTGGACGGCGTGACGCCGCGGCTGCAGCGCGTGCTCGATGCGCTGGAGGCCAGTCCTGCCATCGTCAAGACAGCGACCTGGGACGTGGTCGCGTGGAACCGCGCCGCCACCGCGCTGCTCACAGACTACTCCAAGCTGCCGCGGGAACAGCGCAACATCCTGCGCCTCATGTTCGCCAACTCGCGGGTGCGGGCCGCGCAGGAAGACTGGCAGAGCGTCGCGCGCTTCGTGGTCGGGGCGTTCCGCGCGGATGTCGCCCGTGCCGGCGCGGGCGAGGAGGTGACCCGCCTCGTCAAGGAGCTTTCGAGCACAAGCGCTGAGTTTGACGCGCTGTGGCACGACCACGAGGTCATGGCGCATGGCGAGGGCGTCAAGCGCATCCGTCACCCCGAGGCGGGTCTCCTCGAACTGGAATTCTCCGCCTTTGCCGTCGATGGCAGGCCGGAGTTAGGCATGGTCGTCTACAACCCCGCGTCGCAGGCGGATGCGGACCGCATCCGAACCCTGATAGCTTCCAAGCAAGATTGAAGCGGGCCTGCTCAAACGATTGTTCGCCAACTGGCTGTAAACGCCCCGTGCGCTCCGCCTAAGGAGGCTGCGGCTGCGAATGGTATGCCGCACAGGCGGCGCGTGCGCTTGGACGTTGGAAAGAACCTCAAATGCCATTCGATGCTGTTGTCCCGCCGCCAAGCTTGGCAACCAGTTCCGCCAACTCCGGACGCCCGGCTAAAAGGTCGTCCAGCACGAACGGGCATGTCTCCAGCGGAGGGGCCATCCTGTTGCCGTTCCTCGTCCGGTAAACCGCATCTGCGTAAAGCTCAGCCAGATCGATCCTTTGCCGCATGGAAGGGCTGAACGCATCCCGCGCGTCCGTCAGGAAACCTGCCAACTCGCCCCGCCAATGGTCCGCAGCTTGGCTATCGGGCAAGGCATGGAGCTTGAGAAGATGCACCAGCGCCTGGCGCAACAGGCTCCGGCAAGCGCGCAGCTCCGACAGGCCCAAATCCTGCACCTCCTCGATCACGTTGGGCCAGTCCACCGTCTCGTTCACGCCCTCGCCCGCCGCCAGCCGGCGCAGCAGGGCGGCTTGGCGCTCGGCCCAGGCCAGCGCATCATGCTCATACAGGCCATCCGGCATGGCGCCCTCCTCGGCTCCGGCAGCGGTGGATCGTGCTGTAGCTACACCTTTCCCCAACAACCTGTCATGCCGCGTCGCTAAGCCGCAGGCTCTCCAACGTCGCCGCCAGCCCCTGCGCCAGCGTCGTCTCCGCCCGCAGCCCGAGCAGGTCCCGCGCTGCTGCTGGGTCGCCGAGCGAGAACGTGATGTCTCCCGCCCGCGCGGGCCCGCTCGCCACCGCCGAGACAAGCCCCGCCTGCCGCCGGATTTCCTCCGCCAGCCCCATGATCGTCGTGGGCACGCCCGTGCACACGTTCACCACGTGCGCCCCTGGCCGCTCCGCCAGCGCCGCCATGCCGGCCAGCAGGTGCGCCACCACGTCGCCCACGAACACGAAGTCCCGCACCTGACGGCCGCTGCCGTGCAGCATCAGTGGCCGGCCGGCCAACGCCAGGGCGGCGAAGATGGAGATGACGCCGCTGTAAGGCGACGCCGGGTCCTGCCGCGGGCCGTACACGTTGAAGAACCGGCAGCCCAGGCTCGGCACCCCATGGATCGCCCAGCCGACCCGGGCGTGCAGCTCGGAGCCGAGCTTGTCCGCGCCGTACGCGGTCTGCGGCATCGGCCGCGCGTCCTCCCGCGCCACCGCGCCCTCCGTGTCCCCGTATACGGCGGCGGAACTCGCATACACGACGGGGATGCGCCCCGCCGCCCGCGCTGCGTCCAGCACCGCGACGGTCGCGGACTGGTTGGCGCGGTGGGTGCCGGGCCAGTCCTCGTTGGAGCGCGCGACGGAGGCGATGGCGGCCAGGTGGAACCCGCCCGCCGCCCCCTCGCACAACGGGTCCAGCCCCGCCCGGTCCGCCACGTCGCACAGCACCAGCTCGCAGCGCCCATCTTCGCAGCACGCGTCCAGGTTGGCGCGCTGGCCAGTGGACAGGTCGTCCAGCACCCGCACCCGATGGCCCGCCGCCAGCAGCGCGTCCGCCAGGTGGGAGCCGATGAACCCGGCGCCGCCGGTCACGATGTAAAGGGCCATCAGCCAGCATCCCGCCAGGATGACGTGCGCTTTAGGTCAGTAAAGTGGCACAAAAAAGAAACCATTGTCGGCCAAACTAGCACGCCGTAGTTACGCGGCGGTGAACGGAGGGGGACGCGATGTGCGGACTGGCAGGCCTGTTCCAGCCCGGCGGCGCGGAGATCGACGCGGCCCTGCTGCGCCGCATGACCGGCGCCATGAGCCATCGCGGCCCCGACGGCGACGGCTTCCACGTCGAACCCGGCATCGGCCTCGGCCAGCGCCGCCTGGCGGTGATCGACGTGGACGCCGGCCAGCAGCCGATGTTCAACGAGGACGGCGCCGTGGCCCTCGTGTTCAACGGCATGATCTACAACCACGACGCCCTGCGCGAGCTGCTGCAAGCCCAAGGCCACGTCTTCCGCACCCGCTGCGACACCGAGGTCATCATCCACGCCTGGGAAAGCTGGGGGCCGGACTGCGTGCAGCGCCTGTCCGGCATGTTCGCCTTCGCCCTGTGGGACCGCAACGGGCAAACCCTGTTCCTGGCGCGTGACCGGCTCGGCAAGAAGCCGCTGCACATCATGGGCATGCCCGGCGGCGGCCTGGCCTTCGCCTCCGAGCTGGGCGCGCTGGCGGGCGTGCCGGGCCACTCGCGCCGGCTGAACCCGGCGGCAATCGATGACTACTTCGCGTTCGGCTTCATCCCCGACCCGCTGACCATCTACGAGGGCATCAGCAAGCTGCCCGCCGCCCACACCCTGCTGATCCGCCATGGCAAGCCGGGCATCCCCCGCCGCTACTGGACCCCCGCCATCACCCCGGGCCCGCAAACCGAGGCGGAGGCGGTGCCCGTGCTGCTTGCCCACCTGCGCCGCAGCGTGGCGGACCGGCTGCTGGCGGACGTGCCGCTCGGCGCGTTCCTCTCCGGCGGCGTCGATTCCAGCGCCGTGGTGGCCATGGCTGCCCCCATGCGGGACGCCCCGCTCACCACGTTTACCATCGGCTTCGAGGGCGCCGGGGACGAGCGCCCGTTCGCCGCCGCCGTCGCCGCCCGCTACCGCACGGACCACCACGCCGAGCCCGCCGCGTTCGACTATATCGCCGCCGCCCGCACGCAGGCCACGATCTACGGCGAGCCGTTCGGCGACAGCTCCTCCGTGCCCACCCACGCCGTCTGCCAACTGGCCCGGCGGCACGCCACCGTCGCAATCTCCGGCGATGGCGGGGACGAGGTGCTGGGCGGCTACCGGCGGCACCAGTGGCACCTGATCGCCGAGGGGGTGCGCTCGCACATCCCGGCGGGCCTGCGCCGCCGGGTCATCGGCCAGTTGGCACGGGCGTATCCCAAGCTGGACCGCGCCCCGCGTTGGCTGCGCGCCAAGCACACCTTGACCGAGATCAGCCTGGACTCGGCGCTCGGCTACTATCGCACCGTCTGCAAGGTGCACCATGCCCAGCGCCGGGCGCTGTTCTCCCGCACCCTGGCCGCCCAGTTGGACGGGCATGACCCGGCGGACCAGGTCGCCGCGATCATGGACCGCTGCGACGAGGCGGACCCGTTGCAGCAGGCGCAGATGGTGGACCTGGAAACCTACCTGCCCGGCGACATCTTGACCAAGGTGGACCGCGCCAGCATGGCCGCCTCCCTGGAGGTCCGCGCGCCGCTGCTGGACCACAGCCTGGTCGAATGGGGCCTGAGCCTGCCGACGGCGCTCAAGATCCGCCGCGGCGGCGGCAAGTACCTGCTGAAGCGTGCCATGGAGCCATACCTGCCGCACGACATCCTGTATCGCACCAAGCAGGGTTTCGCGGCCTCCCTGGCCAACCAGTTCCGCGCCGGCGCGGACCGCCTGCGCGACCGCCTGCTCGGCGATGCCATGGCCGGGTCTGGGCTGTTCGACGCGGGCACGCTCGCCCGGCTGATCGACGAGCACGAGGAGGGTCGGTTCGACCATAGCGGCGTGCTGTGGTTGCTGCTGGTGTTCGAGGGCTTCCTGTTCAGCCAGGCGAAGCCCCCCGCCGCCGTGCGGGCGGAGGTGGCGCTGGCAGGGGAGTAGCGCCCCCGCTCAGGCGATCTCCTCGTGCCAAGTCCGCCCGTCCCGCTCGATCAGCGCGATGGCGGAAGTCGGCCCCCAGCTGCCGGCCGGATACAGCCGCGGCGGCTCGCGCGTGTCGTCCCATGCTTCGATGATCGGCTCGACCCAGCTCCAGGCCGTCTCCACCTCGTCGCGCCGCATGAACAGCGTCGGGTTGCCGCGCACGCTGTCCATCAGCAGCCGCTCGTAGGCGTCCGGGTAGCGCGTGCCGAACGCCTGCTCGAAGCTGATGTCAAGCTCCGTGGGGCTCAGGTGCAGGCCGCCGGGCTCGGGGCTCTTGGTCATCAGCTCAAGCTTCATGCCCTCGTGCGGCTGCAAGCGGATGATGAGCTTGTTGGGCGAGAGGGCGGTCGCCTCGCGCTGGAACACGTTGAACGGCGCGGCGCGGAACTGCACCACGATCTCGCTGACCTTCTGCGGCAGCCGCTTGCCGCTGCGCAGGTAGAACGGCACGTTGCTCCAGCGCCAGTTCTGGATTTCCGCCTTGATGGCGACGAAGGTCTCCGTCCGGCTGTGCCGCCCCTCGCCGAGGTCGGTGAGGTACCCGGGCACCGCCCGCCCGTCCACGGCGCCCTGCGAGTACTGCCCCCGCACCGTCACATGGCTGACCTCATGCGGCGCGATCGGCTTCAGCGCGCGCAGCACCTTCATCTTCTCGTCGCGCACCGCATCCGCCTCCAGGCTGGTCGGCGGCTCCATCGCCAGCAGGCAGAGCAGCTGCATCAGGTGGTTCTGCACCATGTCGCGCAACGCCCCGGAGTGGTCGTAGTAGTCGCCGCGCCCCTCCACCCCCACCGTCTCGCCCACCGTGATCTGCACGTGATCGATCACGTCGGCGTTCCATAGCCGCTCGAACACCACGTTGGCGAAGCGCAGCGCCAGCAGGTTCTGCACCGTCTCCTTGCCGAGATAGTGGTCGATGCGGAAGGTCTGCGCCTCGTCGAACACTTCACCCACCACGTCGTTGATCTGCTGCGCCGATGCGAGGTCGTGCCCGATCGGCTTCTCCAGCACCACCCGGCTAAGCGGCGTGACCAAGCCGGCCGCCTGCAGGTTGCGGCAGATCGGGCCGTACAGCTCGGGCGAGGTGGCGAGGTAGAACACCCGGATGCGGTCCGGCTGCTCGACCAGCACCGCCGTCAGCGCCTCCAGCCCGCCCGGCTTGGCCGCGTCGCCCCGCGCGTAGTGCACCAGTTGGGCGAACCGGTCAGCCACCGCCTTGTCCTGGTCCGGCTTGGCCACGAACCGGCCCAGCGCGTCCAGCGCATGGGCGCGGAACCCGGCGTCGTCGTAGTCCGACCGCGCCGCGCCGATGATCCGCGCTGCGTCGGGGATCTGCCCGTCGCGATAGCGGTTATACAGCGCCGGCAGCAGCTTGCGCAGCGTCAGGTCGCCCGTGGCGCCGAAGACAATGCAATCGAACGGATCGACGGGCTTCAGTGCCATGGCGGGTTCCCTCTGCGATGGTGCGCTGCACTGTGGGACGGACGGCGCGCCGCGTCCATCCGCTTTGCCACCGGCTGCGGCCGGCCCATACTGCCCCGCGAACCACACCGTGGATGCAAGCATGATCGAAGCAACCCTGATCGCAGGCGATGGTATCGGCCCGGAGGTGGTGGACGCGGCCGTGGCCGTGCTGGACACCCTGGGCGCGCCCTTCCGATGGGACCGTCAGTTGGGCGGCATGGCCGCGGTGGCCGCCGCCGGGGACCCGCTGCCGGCCGCCACGCTGGACAGCATCCGCCGCACCCGGCTGGCCCTGAAAGGCCCGCTCACCACCCCGGTCGGCGGCGGCTTCCGCTCCGTCAACGTGCGGCTGCGGGAGGAATTCCACCTCTACGCCAACGTCCGCCCCGCCCGCACCCTGGTCCCCGGCGGGCGCTACGAGGACATCGACCTGGTCATCATCCGGGAGAACCTGGAAGGCTTCTACGTCGCCTTCGAGCACTACATCCCAGTGGGCGACGACAACCACGGCGTCGCGATCTCATCCGGCATCAACACCCGCGCCGGGGCGCAGCGCATCCTGCGCTACGCCTTCGAGTACGCCGTCCGCAACGGCCGCCAGAAGCTCACCGTGGTGCACAAGGCCAACGTGCTGAAGGCGCTGACCGGCCTGTTCCTGGACGAGGCGCGGGCCATGGCGCCGGAATACGCCGGCCGCGTCGCGCTGGACGACCGCATCGTGGACGCCTGCGCGATGCAGCTGGTGCTCAACCCGTGGCAGTTCGACGTGATCGTCACCACCAACCTGTTCGGCGACATCCTCTCGGACGAGGCGGCCGGCCTGGTCGGCGGGCTCGGCATGGCGCCCGGCGCCAACATCGGCACCACCGCCGCCATCTTCGAGGCGGTGCACGGCTCCGCGCCGGACATCGCCGGCAAAGGCATCGCCAACCCCACCTCCCTGCTGCTGGCCGCCGGCCTGATGCTGGAGCACGCCGGGCTGCGGGACGAGCAGCGCCGGCTGGAGGCGGCCGTGGCGGCGGTGCTGAACGAAGACGGGATGCGGACCGGGGACCTCGGCGGCAAGGCGACAACGCAACAGTTCACCGATGCGGTGGTGCGCCGGGTCACAGCGTAGCAGGGCTCTGTCCTGCACCCACAAGAGGATGAAGTCCCCTTGCCCCCTGTCATTACAGTCAGGTGTCCAGAGGACCTTGTCCTCTGGCGGGGTTCGGGGCAGAGCCCCGGCCGTGCCCTGCTGTCCCTCGGCGCAGCC
>CAXTTH010000020.1:0-2275 GCA_964247035.1 uncultured Acetobacteraceae bacterium | reverse complement strand
CCCCCCCGCCCCCGCGCTACACCGGCCGGGGCCCCCCCGCCGGGGGGCCGGGGGGGGGGGGGGGCCCCCCCCCCCGGCCTTGCCCTGCTGTCCCTCGGCGCAGCCGCCCTGGCGCTCGGCTGCCGCCGCGCCGGAGCGTCACCCTCTGCGTAAGCGGACGGCCAGGCTGCGCGCCCTGGCAGCGAGCCTTGCCTTGAGCAGCATGGCGCTGCTGCCCGTCGCCGCGGCCGCCGATTGCGGCCGCGACATCGCGGCCTTGCAGCCGCAGGTCGAGCAGGTCGCTGCCGGGCGGCAACGCGAGCTGTTGGATTTCGACCTGAAACGCGCCCGCAAGGAACTGGCGGAAGGCGACGAGGCGGAGTGCCAGGAAGCGGCCGACCACGCTGGCAAACTGCTGCGCGGCAAGGACTAAGCCGCCCTTGCCTCAATGGCAGGCTGTGACCTGCCTTAGGACTGGCCTTACTCGGCTGCCATCTCGAACTTGACATGGACGACCTTGGCCAGGATGCGGCCGGCCAGCTCGGCAGGCGGCGCGGGGTAGCTGGCGTTCTGCACCGCGGCCGTGGCAGCGCGGTCCAGCGCCGGCGAGCCGGAGCCTTGCAGCAAGCTGGTCACGCGCACCCTGCCATCGCAATACTCGAACGCGATGGCGGCCTCTCCGGTCGTGCCCATCAGCCGGGCGGCGGCAGGGTAGCTGCGGCGCGCCTCGGCCTGCACAGCCTGTAGCAGCCGCCCTTCGAACGACGCCTCGGCAGCGCTGGAAACCGGCGCAGCAGCCGGCGTCACCGGTGCTTGCAGCCGCGCCGGCTCTGCCGGTGGGACGGGAGGTGCAGGGGGCAGAGCGGCGCTTCGCTGCGCGGGTGCCGAATGCCGCCGGCTGAAAGGCACGGCCTTCGCGCGGGCTGCAGGCGCCCGCAGCGCCACGTGGCTGGGAGGCTCGGGTGCAGCGACCGGCGGCTCTGGGTGCGCTTCGGCGTCAGTCCCGGGATCGGCCGCAACCGCTGGTTCGGGCGGGGCGGCTGGGCTTGGCTCCGGGTCCGCAGCGGCCTCGGGGGGTGCAGGCGCCACCGGCGGCAGCGTGGGCGGCACGGTCACGAACATCACCATGGCCGGCGTCGGCGCGGGCGGAGCAGAGCGGTCGCCAAGCTGCTGGAGCGCCGAGACGATCGTGAGGTGGAGTGCGCCTGCCAGCGCGACGGGAATCGTCAGGCCGTGGCTCTGGAGGCGTCCGGGCGCATGCAGGCGACACCCTGGCCGCGTAGCCCAGGGAGAACTCACTACCGAAGCGTCTCAGGCAAGCAAACCACAGGGCGAACCTCACTGCTTGCCCGCGGCATAGCAGCGGCCACCGCCGGTGACGTGTGAAGTTTATGCTTCACGACCGAGGCAGGCCGAGCTGAGCCGTCAGCGCGCCGGCCCGGCGGCGCCCGGCCGCCGGTCCCACCATGGGCGGGCGCGCTCCAGTTGCCCCGCCAATTGGAGCAGCCTCCCGTCCTCCGCGACACGCCCGGCCAGCTGCACGCCAACCGGCAGACCAGCGCGGTTCCAAGACAGCGGCACGGACATGGCGGGCTGCCCAGTGATGTTGAACAGCGACGTGTAGGCGGCCCAGGCGAAGGTGTTGCTTGCGACCTGCGACAGCATCGCCTGCGCCAGGGAGCGCAGCGGAAACTGCGCCAGCGCCGCCATGGCGACCCGCTGCAGCGGCTTCAGTTCCGTGGCCCCGACCGGCAGCGGCGGGCCGGCCAAGGTAGGGGTGAGCAAGGCGTCGTAGCCGTCCTGGAACGCCGCCATCCGCGCCGTGACCGCCTGCTGCACCGCCAGCGCTGCGGCCAGGGCGCCGGGCGGATGCGTGTCGTCGATCAGGCCCAGCGCCCAGGTTGGCCGCTCGAAGCGCCAACGGTTGGTGGATGCCGCTGCCAGCGCCGGGGCATCCACGATGAAGCGCCGGATGCGGGCCGACAACAGCACGAGGAAGGCGCGCACCGTCTCGCGGTACTCGGCCGGCTGCAAAGGGTCGGCCTCCACCACCGTGTGGCCCAGGGAGCGCAGCAGAGCGGCGGCGTCGGCGGCGGCCTCCCTGCAGTCCGGATGGACGCTGCGCCCCCACATCGGCCCGGTGATCCAGGCGATCCGCAGCGCCGCCGGGTCCCGCGCCACGGCGGCAGCGAACGGCTCGGCCGGCGCCGCCGGATCGCCCGGCAGTGACGGGTCGGCGCCCAGCGTCGCGTCCAGCAACGCGGCGTTGTCGCGCACCGCGCGGGTGATGACGCCC
>CAXTTH010000019.1:0-14995 GCA_964247035.1 uncultured Acetobacteraceae bacterium | reverse complement strand
CGTCCGGCGCCTGCGCCACCGCCCGCAGCGCGCCGGCCGTGGCACGCTTGAAGTCTTCCGTCCGCCCGTCCTTAGACCCGCTCAATCTCAGAGCACCTTGCGCGCGGCGATCCCCGTCGGGATATCTTCGTTGAAGCAGCGCTGGTAATATTCGGCGACGGTGGAACGCTCCGCCTCGTCGCACTTGTTGAGGAACGTGACGCGGAAGGCGAAGCCGAGGTCGCCGAAGATCTTGGCGTTCTCCGCCCAGGTGATGACCGTGCGCGGCGACATCACGGTCGAGATGTCGCCGTTGATGAACCCGGCGCGCGTGAGGTCCGCCAGCGCCACCATCTGTTCGGTGCGCTTACGCTGCGCGGTGTCCTTCGGGTCCATGCCCAGCTTGGCCATGACGATCTGCGTCTCCTGCGCGTGCGGCAGGTAGTTCAGCGTGGCGACGATGTTCCAGCGGTCCATCTGGCCCTGGTTGATCTGCTGGGTGCCATGATACAGCCCCGTGGTGTCGCCCAGGCCCACCGTGTTGGCGGTGGCGAACAGGCGGAACGAGTGGTGCGGGCGGATTACCTTGTTCTGGTCCAGCAGCGTCAGCCGCCCCTCCACCTCCAGCACCCGCTGGATCACGAACATCACGTCTGGTCGCCCGGCGTCATACTCGTCGAACACCAGGGCGCAGGCGTGCTGCAACGCCCAGGGCAGGATGCCCTCGCGGAACTCAGTGATCTGCTTGCCGTCGCGCACCACGATGGCGTCCTTGCCAATCAGGTCGATGCGGCTGATGTGGCTATCCAAGTTGACGCGGATGCACGGCCAGTTCAGCCGCGCCGCCACCTGCTCGATGTGGGTCGATTTGCCGGTGCCGTGATAGCCCTGGATCAGCACCCGGCGGTTGTTGGAGAACCCTGCCAGGATAGCGACCGTGGTTTCGCGGTCGAACCGGTAGGTCGGGTCGAGGTCGGGGACATGCTCGGTGCGCACGCTGAACGCGGGCACGTCGAGGTTCACGTCGATGCCGAACGTTTCCCGCGCGCTCACGTGCGCGTCCGGCGCGTCGATCGCGGAGGTTGGGGCGGGACGTGTGTCCGCGAGGGCTGCGACGTTGGTCATCGGCTGTAAATTCCTGAGCAAGATCGGACGGCATGGGTGAAGGAAAGCGGCGGATCGGACTACCCTGCGGCAGCCAAAGATGGGTCAGCTGTCAAGTGGCTGCGGACGGCGGCATAGGCGAGGTTAATCGTCTTGAGCCGCTCTTCCGAGGCCCGGTCGCCGCCATTGGCGTCCGGATGGTGCCGTTTGGCGAGTTCCTTATACCGGGATTTCACCGCATCCAGCGACACCGGCCATTCAAGACCGAGTGTGCTGAGTGGTTCCCTGATCTCGGAAGGCGCGGTGCGCTTCACCCGCTCGGCAGTGCGGCCGCGCTGGGCCATCAGCGCGTCCAGCGGGTCACGCAGAGCGTCCTCATCCAGGAAGCGCGCCCCGAGCCGGCCAAGCGGCCAAGTGGGACGCTGCCATTGCGTGTCGGCTCGCATCTGCGCCTCGATCTGCACCGGCGACATGCCTTTGTAGAAATCCCAGGATGCGTTGTAGGTCCGCACATGCTCGAGGCAGAACCACCAGTATTCATTGAGGCTGGTGCGGGATTTAGGTGCGCGGTAGCCACCTGGCTGCGTGCAGCCGGGATATTCGCAGAGGCGGCCTGGCGCGTCCGGATCGGGCGCGTAGGCCCGGGGTCGCGGCATGCGTCGGGTCATCCACCTTTATGTGCGCCGGGGCCCGGCGGGAGCAAGGTCAACCAGCCCTGCCAGCTTCGCAGTTGTTTGTCCGGCGGCATTCAGCCGATACTGCGACCATGGCAAGCCGACAGGACAGGATCAGGACGGCGCTGAACGCCGCATTCGCCCCTACGGATTTGGACGTGACTGACGACAGCGCGCGCCATGCCGGCCATGCTGGTGCAACTGCGGCGGGCGAGACGCATTACACCGTCCGTATGATCTCATCTGCATTCTCAGGCCAAAGCCGGTTGGCCCGCTCGCGCGCGGTCCACGCAGCCCTGCAGGATGAGTTCCTTGACGGGCTGCATGCCCTGTCTCTCGACCTTCGATCTCCCGCCGAGCCACCCACGGGCAGCATGAAGGCAGTCTCAAAATAAGAGATGGTCTGCTATTTACAGTTGTAATTTTTCCGATAATCCGTTAATGATGCGTTAACGACAACAAGCGCTCAATTTTAAGACGGGTGTGAATGATGCAAAGCCGACTGGTCAACCGGAATATCATAGCAGTGCGCGGCCGGTCCTCCATGCGGCTGGAACCGGAGATCTGGGACGCGTTGCAGGAAATCTGCAAACGCGAGCGCGTAGCCCTAGGTGACTTGGTGCAAAAGGTCGAAGGAGCCCAGTCCGAGGGCGGCCGTACAAGCGCCGTCCGGGTGTTTGCCTTCCAGTATTTCCGTGCGGCGGCCACGGATGAGGGCCATCTCCAAGCGGGGCATGGCGTCCTGATCTGACAGGGTGAGCGCCGAACTCGAAACTGTCTCCGTTACAGCGTCCGAGGCGGCGCTGGATGTTTTCGAAGCTGCATTGAGCCAGGCCTGTGGCACCGTCGGCTTCTTCCTGGCCGACGAAGCCCGTCGCACCTGGACGGTTGAGGGCGTCAAGCGGCGGGGAGAGGGGGAGGCCAAGCTGGCGGCGGGCCTCGCCTTGGCTGAGCTGCTGACCGGCGAGCGCCCCTCTCTGCAACGCCGGCCGACCGAGGCGGGAGGCTGGCTCGCCCGCACCCGGTCCTCTTTTCCAGAGCAGAAAATTGGGGGCCGCTTCCTCATCCGAGGCAGCCATCTCACCTCGGGCCACAGAGCTGGGCGAATCGCCCTGACCTTGGATGCAGGTGTTGCGTTCGGGTCGGGCGAACATGGATCGACCCGGGGATGCCTTCGAGCCCTGGAGGCGGTCGCTCACAGGCGACCTCGCCGCATCCTGGATCTTGGTTGCGGTTCCGGCATCCTAGCGATAGCCGCTTGCAAGCTGTTGCATTGCTCCGTCCTGGCTACCGACGTCGACCCCTGGTCGGTCCGGGTGGCGCGGGAGAATGCCATCGCCAACGGCCTGCGGAACCAGTTGCGACCAGTCATGGCCACAGGCTGGCAACCGCCTGCCCGTCGAGCTGCGCCTTACGACTTGGTTTTTGCCAACATCCTCGCTCGCCCGCTTTGCGCCATGGCGTCCGAACTGGCGGCCCACCTTGCCCCGGGGGGCACAGCCATCCTGGCCGGCTTGCTGACCAGCCAGGCTGCCATGGTGACGGCGGCACACCGCCGGGTCGGCTTGGTGCTGGTGCGCCGCTTGCAGGAAGGGGCTTGGACGACGCTCCTGCTGCGCAAACCCAGCCTGCGTGGCATCAACGCCGGCTAAACTCGAAGCCCGGCTCGAATACACGGCCGATGTCAGCGCGGTTCACTCCGATGTCCTGCAGCTCGCGGTCGGTCAGCCCAGAAAGTTCCGCATAGGCGCGCTGCCTTTGCCGCCAGGCGGCAACACGGGCGAAAAAGCCCGGCCGGAGCGGGTGACGCCGGTTGTGATCCTCGGCATAGTGCTCCGGATAGCTCAGGCGATTGGCGGGAAGAAGAGCAAGCTCCTCCTTCGACACGTAGGCGTTCATGACGACAAGACCTTGATTTCGGCAACAGATTCAGAGGCCACTAGGCAGTGGCTTGTTCCCGTTTGGTGCACTGTAATATATCCCGTCCAGCCTCATTGTCCCGCGTCAAGCCGAGCCCGCAGCCATGCGCTGAGTGCATGAGATCGTTTAGAGGTATGTTAGCACTATGTCAGCGCATCGGGTTGCAGCCTTGCGAACCGTTCTCAAGGGACAGGGCGTGGATGGCTTTCTCGTGCCTCGCGCCGACGAGCATTTGGGCGAATACGTGCCGCCAGGGGCCGAGCGCCTGGCCTGGCTGACCGGCTTCACCGGCAGCGCTGGCCTGGCGATCGTGCTGGAAACTGAGGCCGCCGTGTTCACGGATGGCCGCTACGTGCTGCAACTGGCTGAACAAACCGACGGTGCCGTGTTCGACCGGCTGCATGTCATCGAGCAGCCGCCCCCCGCCTGGGCCGCCGCCCGCGCCCATCGGATCGGCTACGATCCTTGGCTCATCAGCACGGACGGCCTGGCGCGCTACGCCGAGGCCGGCCTGGAGATGGTGCCGCTGCAAGCCAACCCGATCGACTTGGTCTGGCAAGACCGCCCCGCCCCGCCAGACGCCCCGGCCGTACCGCACGCCTTGGCTTTCGCCGGGCAGGACGCGGAGGCCAAGCGGGCGGCGCTGGCCGAATCGTTGCGCGCAGCCAAGCAGGATGCCTGCGTGTTGACTGACCCGGCCAGCGTCAACTGGCTGCTCAACATCCGCGGGGCGGACTTGCCTTTCGTGCCCGTGACCCTGGCCTTCGCCATCGCCCATGCCGATGCCCGGGTGGACCTGTTCATCGCCGGGAGCAAATTGTCGGGCGCCACCCGGCAATGGCTGGGGCCGGACGTGTCATGCCATGAGCCAGCCGTCCTGCCAGCCGCGCTGGCTGCGCTGTCCAGCCGCATTGTACGGGTTGATCCGGCGAACGCTCCTGTCGCGGTGGCGCAGGCGCTGCGGCGCGCGGGCGCCACGGTGGCGGACGGCGCGGATCCCTGCCTGCTGCCCAAGGCCTGCAAGAACGCCGTGGAGCAGGCTGGCGCACAGGCAGCGCAGCGGCGGGACGGCGTAGCCGTGTGCCGCTTCCTCCAATGGCTGGAAACGGCCCGGGGCGAAACCGAGTTGTCGGCCGCCGCCCGGTTGCTGGCGTTCCGGCAGGCGGGCCAGGGCTTCCGTGACGAGAGCTTTCCCGCCATCTCAGGAGCGGGGGAGCACGGCGCGGTGATCCACTACCGGGTCACGCCGGCGACGGACCGGATCATCGGTCCTGATGAGATCTACTTGACCGACAGCGGTGGTCAGTACGAGGATGGCACCACGGACATCACCCGCACGGTCTGGATCGGACCCGGCATGCCGCCTGACGCGCTGCGCCGGCGGTTCACCCGCGTCCTGCAAGGCAACATCGCGCTGTCCATCACCGTCTTTCCCCATGGCGTCGCCGGCGCGCACCTGGACGCGGTGGCCCGGCGTCCGCTTTGGACGGATGGGCTCGACTACGATCACGGCACCGGGCACGGGGTCGGCAGCTATCTTTCGGTGCATGAGGGGCCGGTCAGCCTGTCCCGCACCGCCCGCCCGGTGCCGATCGAATCCGGCATGATCCTGTCGAATGAGCCCGGCTTCTATGCCGTCGGCGAATATGGCATCCGGCTCGAGACCTTGCTGCTGGTGCAGCCGGCTGACCTGCCCGCCGCGACCCGGCCCTTCCTGCGCTTCGAGGTGCTGACGCTGGCCCCGTTTGACCGCCGGTTGATCGACCCGGCCTTGCTGAGCCCTGCGGAACGCGATTGGCTGGATGGCTACCATGCGCGTGTCGCGGCTGAACTGGCAACGGCCGGAGGCGCCGGCCTGGATGCCTGGCTGACGCAAGCTTGCCGCCCAATCATGGACAAGTAGTGATTCATCAACGGCCTGCGAGCATTTCCTCAGAGGTTGGTTGGAAGCATTAAGCATTTCTTAACCGGATTGGCGCATGATCCAGGGTGACGAAGCCACTGGTGCAGCGATGTTGGACGGAACGCAGGTTCGGGTGCTTACAGTTTGGTGCAGCCGGCGGGACCTCAGTTGGTGGCCGGGCCGGCTGCTGAATGGAACGCCTGTCATGATGCTGCGGCCTCGGGAATGCGTGCGGCCATGGCAGGGCATGGCCCTTGTGATGGGCCAGCGGGAACTTCGGTTACAGGATGAACTAGGGGACACCCTGGCCAGCGCCTCCGACTTGCCTGCCTTGCTGGACGCGCTGGACTGCGGCGTTGCCGAGCTGTCGCCGCGCCATGGCCATGCCTTAACTGGCTTGGCTATTTCCCGGCCGGTTATCCTGCCCGGCCTCGTCCTTTAGCGGCCGCACGCCCAGGATATGGGCGATGGCGAAGGTGAGGTCCGGCCGGTTCAGCGTATAAAAATGGAACTCGTCCACGCCGTTGGCCTGCAGCAGCCGCACCTGCTCGGCCGCCACGACGGCGGCGACCATGCGCCGGGTCTCCGGGTCATCCTCCGTGCCCTCGAACATGCTGGCCAGCCAGTCCGGTATGCTGGCGCCGCACATGGCGCTGAACTTGGCCGCCTGAGCAAAGTTAGACACGGGCATGATTCCCGGCACCAGCGGCGCGGTGATGCCGGCGGCCAGCGCGCGGTCCAGGAAGTTCAGGAATACGCTGCCATCAAAGAAGTAGTTGCTGATGGCCCGGGTGGCGCCGGCGTCCAGCTTGCGCTTGAGATTGTCCAGGTCGTGGGCAGCGCTCACCGCGGTCGGATGCGTCTCTGGGTAGGCGGCGACCGAAATCTCGAAATCCGCGATCCGCTTCAGCCCGGCGACCAGGTCGCTGGCGTACTGGTAGCCTTGGGGGTGGGGCGCGTAGTCCTCGCCCGGCAGGGCGTCCCCGCGCAGGGCCACGATGTGGCGCACCCCGGCGTCCCAGTACTGCCGGGCCACGTCGTCCACCTCGCCCCGGCTGGCGCCGACGCAGGTGAGGTGGGCTGCCGGCATCAGCTTGGTTTCGGCCACGATGCGGCTGACCGTGGCATGGGTACGGGCCTGGGTGGTGCCGCCGGCGCCGTAGGTGACGGACACGAAGCGCGGCGCCAGCCGCTCCAGGCGGTGAATGCAGGTCCATAGCTGGGCTTCTAGCGCTTCCGTGCGAGGCGGAAAGAACTCGAACGACAGGGCGGGCGGACGGGCGCCGGCCATCGGCGCGGGCAGCGCCCCGAAGCGTGGCCCGGTCAGCCAGCGCTCAAGGGTGGGTTGGCTCGCGTAGCTGATGTTCTGGTCCATGGCATAGTGATGTGTGCACCTTTGCCGCAACGCAAGCATTGTCGCATGACAATGCGGCTGATAAGCCCTTGCGGGCGTGGCGCGTTCGCTGGCCCGTGCTAGACAACCAAGGCTTTTGCCTGTTCCATTGCGGCGGCAGCTTTTCCAAGGATTTCCGATGCGACCCCCGTTGCTCCGCCCCCTGCTCGCTGCTGCGGCCGTTTGGGCCGTCGTTTCCTGCGCCGCCAAGCCGCCCGCCTCCAATGCTGAGGCAGTCAAGGAATACCAGGAGAACAACGATCCGTTCGAGCCAGCTAACCGGGTAGGCTACGCGATCGATGACGGGCTCGACACCTATTTTCTAGCGCCGGTCGCCCGCGCCTATCAGTATGCGGTGCCCAGCGTGGTGCGCCAGCCGATCCACAACCTGCTGCAGAACATGACCAGTCCCGTCCTTTTCATCAACGACGTGGTCCAGACCAACCCGCGCCGCGCCGGCGACACCTTCATGCGCTTCGTCATCAACACGACGGCCGGGGTCGGCGGCCTCTTCGACGTGGCGGCCAAGGTCGGCTATCCCTATCACAGCAACGACTTCGGCACGACGCTGGCGCTGTGGGGCGTGCCCGAGGGACCGTTCCTGTTCCTCCCGGTGCTCGGCCCATCGGACGTGCGCGACGCAACGGGATACGGGGCTGACACTGCATTCGACCCGTTCACCTACGTCCCGAGCGGCCATGGTCTCCGCACGCTGGAGTATTCCCGGATCGGCCTGAGCGCAGTGGATGCGCGCTCCCAAGTGCTTGGCCAGATCGAGCCGATCAAGAAGACGGCGCTTGATCCCTATGCCACGTTCCGCAGCCTTTATCGGCAGAACCGGGAGAGCACGATCGAAGAGGTCGAGGCCGAGAAACGCGGCACCGTGCCCAACTGGTACTCGAAGTGAGGACGCCGACGATGTTGCTGACCCGTCGCACCCTGCTGGCCGCTGGGCTAGCTATGCTGGCCCTGGCCAGGCCGCCTCATGCCAAGGCCGAGGAGCCCGCTGCCGCGGATGCCTTCATCGAGAAGTTCGGCACCAAGCTCGTGGGCGTGGTGAATAGTGACCAGCCGCTGGCCGATAAGCAGCAGCAGCTCCGCCCGTTGATCGACGGCGCCGTGGACGTAGACACCATCGCGCGCTTCTGTCTCGGCCGGTTCTCCACCACGGCCACGCCGCAGCAGGTCAAGGAGTTCACCAGCCTGTTCCATGCCGTTCTGGTCAACAACATCACCAGCAAGATCGGCGACTACCGCGGCGTGACCTTTGCCATGCGCGACAGCAGCGTCCGCGGCGACGAGGTTTATGTCGGCACCGTCGTGCAGCGCCCCAACTCCGCCCCCACCAACGTCCGCTGGGTCATCAGCAGCGCGTCCGGCGCGCCCAAGATCGTGGACGTGGTGGCGGAAGGCACCAGCCTGCGGCTGACCCAGCGCAGCGATTATGCCTCTTACCTCACGCATAACGGCAACGACGTCGAGAAGCTGATTGCCGCCATGCGCCGCCAGGTGGAGTCGAGCTGACGGTTGCGGCGCGGCTGCAAGAGTCCCCGGGACTGCTCGCCTTGCTCGAGTTGAGGATCACTGATCTGCGTCAATAGCTCCGATGCCCTAATGTTGGAGAGTTTGCGTCATGGCGATCATGAGAAGCGTCATCACCGCGCTGGACAACAGGGGGATTGACCTTCTGGGCACCAGCAATCTCGCCCTCAAGCTGCAGGATGACCAGAACATCGTGTCCGGTTCGTTGCTCACCGTGGAGAGCAACCATTTTTGCGTGCTCAAGAGTCGGGGCGCCATTCTCCAGGTTTACGAAACGGGCCAGTATCCCCTGGTCACGCCAGACAAGCCTTTGTTTGGTTCCATCTCGCAAGGCTTCTTCGGCGGCTCTTCCCCGTGGGTGTACGAGGTCATCTACATCAACCGGTCCAAGCTGCTGGTGAAAAGCGCTGGCACCGCGACAACTTCGGAGATGGCAGAGGTCGCTTGGCAGGCCGACTACTACATCCACGTCGATACTAAGCAGGAAGCGCTGGACCTGATCCAGCACCTGCCGTTCAGCGGCTCCGTCATCAACACGGATGAGATCTCCGCCTATGCTGGCCCGGCCATCGAGCAGGCCATCAACCAGGTCGTCCAGGTCACGCCTTTGGACTCGATCAACGAACGCATCGCCGAGCTGCGCGACACGGTCAAGGGCCATCTGGCTGAGTTCCTCAAGGTCTATGGCATCATGCTGAACGACCTCAAGATACTCGTGCTTCCCAAGGACGAGCGGATGCGCGAGCTGATCTCCCTCCGCGCGTTCGGCCTGACCCCCATTGAGGCCGTGCGGTACTACCTGGCCATGAGCATGGCGAAGCACGGGCTGGTCTCTGCCCCCAATGCCGCCGTCGGCGAAGGCTTCCACATCGGCGGCCAGACCCTGGGCGCCGTGGCGCTCGGCGATGCGGCTGGGCTGGGAACGAAATGACATCCGAGACGGAACCCGGGTTCTACGCCGCCAGCCCGATCGAGCAAGTCGCCGTCAACCTGTTCTACGGCTGGGGCTACAATTTCTACCGCACCGAGAACCAGTTGCGGGCCGATGACCTGTTGGTCCGCCACCAGGTGGCAGGCCTGCTCGGAGAGGCCCGTGCGGCAATCAGCAGCGCGGAGGCCGCCTACCGCGAGGAGCATCTCCCGCCTTTGTCCAGGGAGCACCCGCGGCCCGACGCAGCCGCCCTGAAGCAGGCCCGCCTGCTTGAAGCCTTGGTTGCGCAGTTCACCGCGATTTCGAGCCGTATGCGGTCTCTGCCCACGCCGGCAAACGACCGCATCATCCAGCGGCATCGAGCGGAGGCCGAAACTCTCGCGCAGCTGCTTCAGGCCGACATGGCTCTGACCGGCCACGCGGAAGGTTTGAGGCAGATGGTGCAGGGCCAGTCGCCGGATTGGATCATGCAGCATGTCCAGGAGCTGCAAGCGCACCTCGTCGCTATCGACACCGCCCTTGCGAGCCGCCAGGCAATCCTCGACCTCTAAAAACCTGCCTCGCAGGGCTCTGCCCTGCACCTGCAAGGGAACGGAGTCCCCTTGACCTCTCTTGCTTGTCATAAGGTATCCAGAGAACCTCGTCCTCATGGAGTTCGGGGCGGAGTGGGCTAAGGTTGCGCTCGCCTTTTATCAGGCAAGCGGAATGCGCACCGAGGGGAGATCCTGAGCTAAAGCCGCATCCCGCTCAGGTCCAGTAAAGTACCCGCGCAGCTGGCAGCCGCTGCGCCAGGCTGGCCTCCATCGCCCCGCGCAACTCCGCCATCTGCTCCTTGGGGAACACCCACTTGGTCGAGCCGAACTTGGTCAGCTTACGGGTGCGGGCTGCCTCGTCCATCTCGAGCTTGCTGCCGGGATACCAGCCTTCCAGCACCGTCTTGGATTTCGGCGTGAAGCGGTGAGTGATCAGCTCGGTCGTCAGGTCCAGGTCCGGCACACCGTCCAGCGCCTCCGCCGCATCAGCCACCAGCCGGTCATAGCCGCTTTGCCAATCTGGCAGCCGCATGATCGGCGCGATGGTCAGCCCGACCTTGTAGCCGGCCAGCGCCACCTTGCGCAGCGCCGCCAGCCGGGCGGCCATGCGCGGCGCGCCGCCTTCCAGCCGCTCGGCCGCCACCGCGTTGAGCGAGAAGCGAATGCGGGTGCGCCCGCCATGCTGCAAGCCGAGCAACGGCTCGACCGCGTCGAACTTGGTTGTGAAGCGCAGCTGCACCTCCGCATCCCACGCCCCGAAATGGCTGATGCAGGCGGCCAGCCCACCCGTCAGGTGCTCGATCGACAGCGGGTCGGTGTAGCAGGAGCACTCAAACGTGGTGCCCTCGGCTGCCCGCGCCGGGGAGGCGGAGGTGACGGTGCCCTGGCCCAGTGCCGGCGCCAATTCTGCCAGCACCTCCGGCAGGTTGGCGTAGACCCTCACGATCGGCGGCCCCGCCAGAGACCCGGCCAGGTAGCAGTACTGGCAATGCGCCGGGCAGCCCTCCGCGAGGTCAAACCGCCAATCGGCCGAGGGTGGGATCGGCTGCAACCGCCGCCGGCTGGGCGAGGCGGTGACCAGCGCCACCGTCGTCTTGGCGTCCCGGTAGGCGTCGGGCAGGCCGGATAGCCGGTCCGCCGGCAGCCGCACGATCTCCGTGCCCAGCGCCGCCGCGCGTTCCGCCACCGCCGCGCCATACGGCCATTGCAGGGCGGACGGCGTGGCGAGGAGGCGCTTGGGGACCCAGGGACGAAAGCTCATGTTTGGTATTTCGTCATGCCCAGGCGACGCTTCCAGGCCGCGCCCGCATCCGCACGCGGCTTTGACCGGTCCCTTGCCGCGCCGGGCCGCCTTCGCCACTCTGCCCGGCCAAGGCAGCAGGGACACACGGGATGGGGCGTTTGGGACTGGCCGCGGCCCTCGCCCTGTCCGCAGGGGCCACGCCGGCCCAGGCCCGGATCGTGCGGCTCGAGATTGTGCGGACGGAACCCGCGTTCGGCGGGCAGGCGTTTGGCGGCGCAGGGCCTTACCAGCACGTCACCGCCATCGCGCACGGCGACCTGGACCCGGCGGACCCGGTAAACAGCATCATCCAGGACCTGGCGCTCGCCCCGCGCAACGCGGCCGGGCACGTCGAATACGTGACCCCCATGGAGCTGCTGAAGCCGGTCGACATGGCCCAGGGCAACCGGATGCTGCTGCTGGAGATCAACAACCGCGGCAACAAGCTCGCCCTTGGCGTGTTCGACGAGGGCGTGCCGGGCCGTGCGGAGGATCGCAACGCGCTGACCGGGGCCGGCGACGGCTGGCTGCTGCGCCAGGGCTACACGCTCGTCTGGTGGGGCTGGGAGATGGACGCCGCACCCGGCGACGGCCGGCTCGTCCTGCCCCCGGTGATCGCCCGCAACGCCGACGGCGCCCCCGTGACCGGCGTGGTGCGCACCGAGCTGCTGACTCCTGTGGCGACCCGCACCATCGGCCTGGCGCAGAGCAGCCAGGTGCAGGGCTTCCCGCCCGGCAGCTACGTCAACTACCCGCCCGCCAGTAGCGACAACCGTGGCGCGACCCTGACAGTGCGCGCCCACGAGCAAGACCGCCGCCAGCCAGTCGCCAACGACCAGTGGAGCTTCGGCGCCTGCCGCGACGACGCAGCGGCCACGCCCGACACAGGCTATCTCTGCATGGCGTCCGGCTTCCAGCCCGGGCTGCTCTACGAGCTGATCTACCAGGCACGCGACCCGGCGGTGCTCGGCATCGGCTTCGCCGCCACGCGGGATTTGGGCGGCTGGCTGCGCGACGCCGAGAAGGGCGACGACGGCGTGGCTAACCCCGTGTGGCGGGCCGATGCGCGCGCCATCCTGGAAGGCACCTCGCAGAGCGGGCGCGTGCTGCGGACTTTCCTGCTGCTCGGCTTCAACCGCGGCGAGGACGGACGGCAGGTGTTCGACGGCGCCTACCCGCACATCGGCGGCGGGCTGATGCCGCTGAACGTGCGGTTCGGCCAGCCGGTGCGCGCCTGGGGCGAGCAGACCGACCATCTGTATCCCGCCTACGATTTCCCGTTCTCCTACGCCAGGCAGGACGACCCACTGACCGGCCGCAGCCAGGGCGTGCTGGACCGCTGCGCCGCCACCGCCACCTGCCCGCGCCTGTTCCACGTGGCGACCGCGCTGGAGATGTGGGAAGGCCGGCAGTCCCTCGGCCTCACCGACCCGCTCGGCCTGCACGACGTGGCGGACCCGGCGGGCGTGCGCACGTTCATCATGGCGAGCACTCAGCACGCCCCCGCCGGGTTGCCGCTGCCCGTCAGCCCGCCCTTTGGCCTGTGCCAACAGCAGCCCAACCCCAACCCGCAGCTCTGGACCATGCGTGCCCTGCTGACGGCCCTGACCGCCTGGGTGCGGGACGGCCTGGAGCCGCCGCCCAGCGTGGTGCCCCGCATCGCCGACGCCACCCTGGTCGCGCCCGACCAGGTGCGCCTGCCCGCCATCCCGGCCAACAGCTACGGCGGCACGCCGCGCCCGGCCGTCTCGGACCGACGGCTATACGACACGCTGCACCGGCTGGACTTCGGCCTCGACTACCGCGCCGGCGACAGCAGCGGGGTGATTGCGGTTGAGCCGCCCAAGGTCGGCATGGCGAGCTACGGCGTGCTGGCGCCGCAGGTGGATGCGGACGGCAACGACCTGGCCGGCATCCGCAGCGTGTTCCAGCAAGCGCCGGTCGGCACATATCTTGGCTGGAACCTGTTCCGCGCCGGCTGGCTGGAAGGCGGGATGTGCAACCTGTCCGGTTCGTTCATTCCGTTCGCCGCCACGAAGGCGGAGCGGCGCGTGACGGGCGACCCCCGCCTGTCCATGGCGGAACGCTATCCCACCCAGGCCGCCTACGTCGCAGCTTTCAGGGCGGCGGCGGCGCGCCTGGTGAACGCCCGCTTCCTGCTGCCGGACGACGCCGCGACCCTAGTGGCGCGGGCCGAGCGCGACGAGGTGCGTCCGAGCCCGTAGACCCGGCCAACAGCGCTTCCAGCTCGTAGCCGGTTGGGGCTGAAGCATCATCCAACCAAACGAGGTTACCCATCGGGTAAAGATGCTCGTGAAAACAAAGGCCAGAGTGTTTTGCGTGCGCCTGTCAGCACGGGCGCTCTAGTAGGGGCCGGAGCCCGGCTGCACGAGGACGGGCGCGGGTTGCACGAGATATGGCGCGGGCTGCACGTACACTGGCGGCCGTGGCGGCAGCGTGTTGCCCTTGGCGAGCATGCACTGCACGTAGGCGTTGTTGTACTGCACCTGGATGCTGCCCTGGGCGTCGCCGCCGTTGCTGGCACCCACCCCGGTGCCGAGCAGCGCGCCGCCGCCTGCGCCGATCGCTGCCCCCTGGCCCCCGCCGATCGCCGCGCCCAGCCCGGCACCCAGCACCGTGCCGAGCACGGCCGAACCCACGCCGATGTTGTTGGCCCGCTCCGCCTGCCCCTGCACTTGGTTGCCAGCGTACTGCTTGCAAATCGCCTGGTCCTGGGCGAAAGCCTCGAACGGCTTGCCTTGCGCCGGGATGATCGGAACGGTGGGGCCGAACGGCACGGTCACGCAGCCTTGTAGCAGCAGCGCGCAGGCCGTACCCAGCGCCGCCGTCTTGTATCCAGCCATGGCTTGCACTCACGAAAATTGTCGGGCGTGAGATTTGTCCAGCAGCGTGCTTGCTGCAAGGCCTGGTAAACTTCCGGCGTTGTAAAACAATGTTGCACCGGATGTCCGCCACGGCGTCCTGTCATGCTGCGAAACGAGATGTGTTCACGCCCGCTTTGACAGTGCAGCGGCGCGGACGCTACCGGGGGACCCATGCAAGCCACCGCCATCCTGCTCGCCGCCGGCCTGGGCACGCGGATGAAATCCAGCCTGCCCAAGGCGCTGCACCCCATCGCCGGACGGCCGATGCTGCGCCACCTGCTCGATTCCTGCGCGGGCGTGTTCGATCGCGCGGTGATCGTCGCCGGCCCGGGCATGGAGGCGCTGGCCGCCACCGCGGCGCCGCACCCGGTGGTGGTGCAGCACGAGCGGCTGGGCACGGCGCACGCGGCGTTGCAGGCCGCCGCCGCGTTCGGCGATGGCGACGTGGCCGTGCTGTACGCCGACAACCCGCTGATCCGCCCCGACACGCTGCGCCGGCTGCGCACGGCGCGCGCCGGGGCCGGGCTGGTGCTGCTCGCCATGCGCCCGGCCGACCCGGGGCGCTACGGCCGGGTGCTGACGGCAGGCGGCGAGGTCGAGCGGATTGTCGAATGGGCCGACGCGACTGAGGCGGAGCGGTCGGTCGGCCTGTGCAACGCCGGGGTGCTCTGCGCCGCAGCCGCCGACCTGCACCGCTGGTTGCGCGCCGTGCGCAACGATAATGGCAAAGGCGAGTACTACCTCACGGACGTGGTGGCCCTGGCCCGCGCCGAAGGGGTGCGGGTGGCCGTGGTCGAGGCGTCGGAGGCCGAGCTGCGCGGCGTCAACTCCCGCGCCGAGCTGGCCGCG
>CAXTTH010000018.1:0-15438 GCA_964247035.1 uncultured Acetobacteraceae bacterium | reverse complement strand
CATCGGCGCGATCCTGACGGGCGACCCAGGCGCGCTGCGGGGCGGTCCCCCGGTCGCGGCCCTGCTGATCCAGAACACCAACCCGGTCTCGGTGGCGCCCGATCAGGACGTGGTGAAGCGCGGCTTCGCCCGCGAGGCCCTGTTCACCGGCGTGCCCTCGCCGGGCCGGCGTCCATTGCCGATGACACCGGAAGAGCTGCTGGAGGCGGGGCTGCTGGTCTATCTGCGCTCGCTTGGGCTGGGGAGGTAACAAATCCGCGAGCATCTTTAACTTGCTGCCGAGAGGGCGCACCTATGTAAATGTGATTAACATTCACTCCCGGAGCCACTCCATGTCGTACGTCACTGCCCGTCTGGATGAAGTCGGCCGTCCTGCCTGGATCGCGCTGACCATCCTCGGCTTCTGGTTCTGGTGGCCGGTCGGCCTGGCCGTGCTCGCCTACTGCGCCTTCAGCCGCCGCCGCAACCGTGCCGTGGCCGGCAAGTGGCGGTTTCCGGAGATGCAGCGCTACGGCCGCGGCTTCTCCTACGCCGCCCCCTCCGGCAACCGGGCGTTCGACGAATACCGCTCGGACACGCTGCGCCGGCTTGAGGACGAGCAAAAAGAGTTCGTGGAATACCTGGACCGCCTGCGCCAGGCCCGCGACAAGCAGGAGTTCGACCAATTCATGGCCGATCGCCGCCAGCGTCCCGCCCGCACCGACGAGATGGCGCAGCAGTAAGCAGCGGGGCTCTGCCCCGCACCCCGCCAGAGGACGGGGTCCTCTGGACACCTTCATATGAAGGGGTGAAGGGGACTTCGTCTCCTCCCGGGGGCAGGGCAGCGCCCTGCGCCTTGCTACCCCAGCGTCATGCTGAACAGCTGCGTCATCGACGCCCACGACTCCGCATCCGACTCCGCGCTGTAGCGGATCGCGTCCGGCATGTTCGCCTTGGCAGCTTGCTGGTTGGTGAAGCTGTGCACCGTGCCGCCGTAGACGTGCAGCCGGTAATCCGCCTTGGCCTCCTTCATCTCCGTCTCGAACGCGCCGCGCTGCTCGGGCGGGATCATCGGGTCGTCAGCACCGATGCACACCAGCACGCGCGGCTTGATGGCGCCGGGCTGCACCTTGGGCGTCGCCGTGCCCAAGCCGCTGTGAAAGCCGGTCACCGCCTTCAAGTTCGACCCGCCGCGGGCCAGCTCCAGCGCCATGGTGCCGCCGAAGCAGAAGCCGATCGCCGCCACCCGGCCTGCATCCACCTCAGGCCGCGACGTGAGCGCCTGCAAGCCGCCGCCGGCGCGGGCCCGGGTACGATCGGGCGACTCGAACAGCGGCTTCAGCAGGCCGATTGCCTCCTCCAGGCCGGCGATAACCTTGCCATCGCCGTGCAGGTCGCAGGCGAGCGCCACGTAGCCCATCTTGGCCAGCCGCTCGGCGCGGTCGATCGCATGCTCGCCGAGGCCGAACGCCTCGGGAAACACCAGCACGCCGGCGCGCGGGCCGGATGCCGGCTCGAAGAACAGTTGGCTCTGCATGGTCAGGCCGTCGGCCTGGTAGGTCATCATCTCGTGCTGCATGGCATGGCTCCCGTGGCTCTTTCGCTCATAGCCCGGTTGCGCGCGAACTGCCATCGCCGGGATAGGGAACCAGCGCGTTGTCCGGATCGCTTGCGCCCTGCAAGCAACAGGATGGCATCATGGACCACGTGCTGACGGCCGGCTCGCCGGTCGAGATCGAGGCCAAGGCGGCGGAGGCCGGGCTGGCGGAAGCGGACCGGGACGCGGCTTTGGCGCTGTTCCACGACCTAACCAGCCGGCTGGAGCTGCAGCTGCTCGACACGCCCGCCGACGGCGGCGAGCCCTGGCCGCGGCACCGATTCTGGTTCGGCCCGGCCGCCGCCGTCGCGGCACTTACCGAGCGCCTGCGGTCTGCCGGGGAGGCGGCGGAAGCGCCCGCCACCGCTGCGATCGTGTTCGTGACGGCGCAGCACGGCAAGCTGGCCGGCCTGCTGGCCGCCGGGTCCCGCAGCGATTGGCTGACGGCGCTCGACGGCCCGGCGTGACGCCGATGGACGGGGACAAGGCCAAAGGCGCTGCGGGCGAGGACTCCGTCCATCTCAGCAAAGGCGGGCGCAAGCAGGCGGGCGAGAGCATGCCGCTCAGCCCGCTGGTCATCCACGAGGTGATCCGCGAGCAGGGCCTGGCGGAGGTCAGCCGCTCGTTCAGCGGCCTGGCGCTCTCCGGCCTTGCGGCGGGGCTGTCGATCGGCTTCTCCTTCCTGATCCAGGCGGCGTTGCAGGCGGGGCTGCCGGACGCGCCCTGGCGCCCGCTGGTCGCCTGCTTCGGCTACACCTTCGGCTTCCTCATCGTGGTGCTCGGCCAGCAGCAGCTGTTCACCGAGACCACGCTGACCGCCGTGCTGCCGGCGCTGACCGAGCGCACCCTGGCCATGTTCGGCCAGATGCTGCGGGTGTGGGGCATCGTGCTGGCCGCCAACCTGGCCGGCACGGTGCTGCTCGGCGCGCTGCTGGCGCAACCCGGCGTCATGCCGGACGCCATGACGGCCGCCATGGACGAGATCGCCGGGCACACGTTTCAGTCCTCCTTCGGCCATGGCGTGCTGATGGCGGCCTTCGCGGGCTGGCTGATCGGCCTGATGGTGTGGCTGCTGCCGCCGTCGCGCTCGGCCAAGCCGCTGACCATCATCCTGCTGACCTACGCCATCTCGGTCTGCCGCTTCCCGCACGTGATCGCCGGGTCGGTCGAGTCGGCCTACGCCGTCATGGCCGGGCACGCCACGGCGGGCGCCTATTTGGGCCAGTTCCTGGCGCCGACCCTGCTCGGCAACGTGCTCGGCGGCACGCTGCTGGCCGCCCTGCTCAACCACGCCCCGATCGCCGGCGAGCTGGATGGCGAGGGGCAGGCTTGACCGCAGCGGCGCGCGATGGCGATGGCCAAGCCATTTCGGGGGAGAGCCTTGCCGATCCGTGCTAGGCTGCCTGCCATGAACATCGCCCTGCGCCGCCCTATGACCGTTGCCGAGTTCCTCGACTGGGAGGAGCGCCAGGAGCTGCGCTACGAGTTCGATGGCATCCATCCGGAAGCCATGACCGGTGGGACTCTCGCGCACGACCGCATCAGCATCAATCTGGCCGCATCCCTGGTAAACCGGCTGCGCGGCAAGCCATGTCAGCCACACGGCAGCAACCTCAAGATCGAGGTCATGGGCAGCATCCGCTACCCGGACGCTTACGTGACCTGCAGCGGGTCACTTAGGTCAGACAGCACGGTCGCTCCTGACCCTGTCGTGATCTTCGAGGTTCTGAGCAGGGGAACCGCGCGCAAGGATCGCACGGTGAAGAACCGCGAGTATGCCGCCACCGCCTCCGTGCAGCGCTACGTCATGCTGGAGCAGGTCGAGATCGGCGGGACCATGTTCGAACGCGCGGGCGACGACTGGGTCGGCCATCTCCTGACGGCAGGCTCCGTGATCGCCATGCCCGAGATCGGCATCGAGCTGCCGCTCGCGGAACTCTACGACGGCCTCGACCTGGCAAGCTCGGCAGAGGACGAGACAGCCTGACGACAGGGCGTCCAGGGATGCGCTCGCCCGCCCCGCTCAGCCCGCCAGCCACTCCGGCGCCGGCAGGCCCTTGCTGCGCAGGAAGGCAGGATTGAACAGCTTGGACTGGTAGCGCGCGCCGCTGTCGCACAGGATGGTCACGATCGTGTGCCCCGGCCCCATGGCGCGCGCCACCTGGATGGCGGCGGCCACGTTCAGCCCGGCCGATCCGCCGACCGACAGCCCCTCGTGCTGCAGCAGGTCGAACACCTGGTCCAGCGCCTCGGCGTCCGTCACCCGCACCGCATCGTCGATCGCCACCCCTGCCAGGTTGCTCGTGACGCGGGACTGGCCGATGCCCTCGGTGATCGAGCTGCCCTGAACGGACAGGTCGCCTGTCTTGACCCAGCCATACAGCCCGCTGCCTTCCGGGTCGGCCAGCACGATGCGGATGCCAGGCCGCCGCGCCTTCAGCGCCAGGGACACGCCGGCCAGCGTGCCGCCGGTGCCGCAGGAGCAGGTGAACGCGTCCACGCCGCCCTCGGTCTGCTGCCAGATCTCGGGTCCCGTAGTGGCACGGTGGCCCTCGCGGTTGGCCAGGTTGTCGAACTGGTTGGCCCAGACCGCGCCCAGCTCCCGCGCCAGCCGCTCGGAATAGCGCACGTAGTTGCCGGGGTCGCGGTACGGCTTGGCCGGCACCAGGCGAAGGTCGGCGCCGATCATGCGCAAGTAGTCGATCTTCTCCTGGCTCTGCGTGTCCGGCATCACGATCACGCTGCGGTAGCCGCAGGCATGCGCCACCAGCGTCAGGCCGATGCCGGTGTTGCCTGCCGTGCCCTCCACCAGCGTGCCGCCGGGCTGCAACACGCCGCGCGCTTCGGCGTCCTCGATGATGGCCAGCGCGGTGCGGTCCTTCACCGATCCGCCGGGGTTCATGAACTCCGCCTTGCCCAGGACGGTGCAGCCGGTCAGCTCCGAGGCCCGGCGCAGATGGATCAGCGGCGTGTGCCCGATGGCGGCGCTCACGCCGTCAAGCGGCATGCTGGGGCGCAGGTCGAGCGCAATTGTGCTTTGCATCATGCTGGGGCACCTTCAGCGTATCCGTAGGGAGACACCAGATGGTGGAGAACATGGCGCCGAAACAGGTGTGGGAGGCGCTGGTCAGCCATCCCCGCGCGCATCTGGTGGACGTGCGGACGGACATCGAATGGAACGGCATCGGCGTGCCAGACCTGACAGAGACAGGCAAGCAGCCGGCGATGATCTCCTGGCAGGTCGCGCCGTCCATGCGGGTCAACGAGGGATTCCTGGACCAGATGCGCGCGGCCGGGCTTACGCCGGAGGACCACATCTACTTCCTGTGCCGCAGCGGCGTGCGCTCGGAGGCCGCGGCGCAGTTGGCGCAGGCCGCCGGGTTCCCGCATGCCTACAACATCACGGACGGCTTCGAAGGCCCGCCAGACGGCAGCGGCCAGCGGGGCCGGGTCGCAGGGTGGCAGGCCGATCAACTGCCGTGGACGCGGGGCTGAAAAAGCCTGCGCCCTTGCCGCTGGCTGGATGAGGCCCGCGAGGTCGCATGCGCAGCTTGCCTCTCAAGCTTGCCGCTGGTTGTAGACATCCACGCATACCGCCCCCAGCAGCACGATCCCCTTGATGACTTGCTGGTAGTCGATGCCCACGCCCATGATCGACATGCCGTTGTTCATCACGCCGATGATGAATGCGCCGATCACCGCGCCCACCACTTGGCCTACGCCGCCATAGGCGGACGCGCCGCCGATGAAGCAGGCGGCGATCACGTCCAGCTCGAAGCCCAGCCCGGCCTTCGGCGTCGCGGTGTTGAGCCTGGCTGCGAACACCAGGCCGGCGAGCGCGGCTAGCACGCCCATGTTGACGAAGGTGAAGAAGGTCAGCCGCTCGGTGCGGATGCCGGACAGCTTGGCTGCCTTTTCGTTGCCGCCCACGGCATAGACCTGGCGGCCGACCGTGGTGCGGTTGGTGACGAAGGCGTAGGCCGCGATCAGCGCCAGCATGATGAGCAGCACGTTGGGCAGGCCGCGGTGCGAGACGATGAGGAAGGTGCCGGCGCAGATGATGCCGAACACCACGACCTGCTTGACGGCGAACAGCGCGCCGGGTTCGACCTCCATGGCGTGGCGCCGCTGCCGGGTGCGGTTGCGCAGCGCCAGCAGCACCAGGACGGCCGCGACCAGCACGCCCAGCAGCAGCGAGCCGAGCCGTAAGCCGTCGGGCAATTGCAGGAACTCCGGCAGGAAGCCGGAGGACAGCCGCTGGAACGGCACGGGGAAGGGGCCGACCGACTGGCCGTGCAGGATGCCCAGCTCGAGGCCCTTGAACACCAGCATCCCCGCCAGCGTGACGATGAAGGACGGGATCTTGAAATACGCGACGAAGTAGCCCTGCGCCGCCCCGATGGCGCCGCCGACCAGCAGGCACAGCACGCCCGCCAGCACGAACGGCACATGCTGCTCCACGATCAGCACCGCCGCCAGCCCGCCGACGAAGCCGGACACGGAGCCGACCGACAGGTCGATGTGGCCGGACACGATCACCAGCAGCATGCCCAGCGCCATGATGACGATGTAGCTGTTCTGCAGGATCAGGTTGGTGAGGTTGAGGGGGTGCAGCAGCGTGCCGTCCGTCATCACCTCGAAGAACAGCATGATGGCGAACAGCGAGAGCAGCATGCCGTACTGGCGCAGATTGGCCTTGAGGTGGACGCCGCGGGTGCGCGGGACGGTTGGCCCGGCGGTGATGTCGCTCATGGTTCGTGCCCCCCGGAACGCGTGGTCGGATTCATGGCATGGCGCATGATGGCGCGCATGATCTTCTCCTGCGAGGCGTCCTCGCGGGCGAACTCGGCCACGAACGCGCCGCCGCTCATGACGCAGATGCGGTCGCACATGCCGAGCAGCTCCGGCATCTCGGACGAGATGAACACTACGCCCTTGCCGCCGTCGGCCAGCGCGTTGATGATCTGGTAGATCTCGTACTTGGCTCCCACATCGATGCCGCGCGTCGGCTCGTCCAGGATCAGCACCTCGGGCGCCGAGAACAGCCACTTGGACAGGATCACCTTCTGCTGGTTGCCGCCGGAGAGCTTGCCGGTTTCCTGGTAAACGCTGGAGCAGCGGATGCGCATCTGGCCGCGGTACTTGTTGGCCACCGCCAGCTCCGCCATGTCGTCGAGCACGCCGCCGGTGGACACGCCGGAGAGGTGCGCCAGGGTGACGTTCTTGCGGATGTCCTCGCCCAGCAGCAGGCCGAGATGCTTGCGGTCCTCCGTCACGTAAGCCAGCCCGGCGTCGATGGCGCGCGGCACGGTGGAGAGGTCCACGGGCTTGCCGCCCAGGGTGGCCCGGCCGGTGATCCGAGCGCCGTACGAACGGCCGAACACGCTCATGGCGAACTCGGTGCGGCCTGCGCCCATCAGCCCGGCGATGCCGACGATCTCGCCGCGGCGGACATGGAAATCGACGTTGCGGATCATCTGCCGGTCGGCGTGCAACGGATGGAACACCGACCAGTCCTGCACCGCGAAGATGGTCTCGCCGATGGCGGGGACGCGCGACGGGTAGCGGCTCTCCAGGTCCCGGTCGACCATCAGCCGGATGATGCGGTCCTCCTCGACCGCGCTTTGGCCGGCGTCCCCAAGAGCATTCAGCGTGCCAACCGTGCGGCCGTCGCGCAGCACGGTGATGCGGTCGGCGACGGACGCCACCTCGTTCAGCTTGTGGGTGATGAGGATGGAGGCGATGCCCTGGGTGCGGAACTCCGCCAGCAGCCGCAGCAGGGCGGCGCTGTCGCGCTCATTAAGGCTGGCGGTCGGCTCGTCCAGGATCAGCAATCGCACGTCCTTGGACAGCGCCTTGGCGATCTCAACCAACTGCTGCTTGCCAATGCCGATGTTGGTCACAAGCGTGTCCGGCCGGTCGTCCAGCCCGACTTTGGCCAGCAGGGCGCGGGCGCGGGCGTGCACGGCGCCGCGGTCGATCACGCCGAAGCGGGAGGGCGGTCCAGACAGAAAGATGTTTTCCGCGATGCTCATCAGCGGGATCAGCGCCAGTTCCTGGTGGATGATGATGATGCCGAGCGCTTCGGAGTCGTTGATGCCGCGGAACTGGCGCTCCTCTCCCTCGTAAACGATCGCGCCCTCATAGCTTCCAGCGCCGTACACGCCGCTCAGCACCTTCATCAGCGTTGACTTGCCAGCGCCGTTCTCGCCCACCAGGGCGTGGATCTCGCCGGGCAGCACGGTGAAGCTCACATCGCGCAGCGCCGTCACCGGGCCGAACCGCTTGGTGATGCCGCGCATCTCCAAGATGGGCCCGCCCGGGACAGCGCCGGCCCGCCCGGGGGAGGTGGTCGCCACCCGGGCCGGGCCGCTCATTTCAGCTGCTGCGCGGTGTAGTAGCCGCTGTCGACCAGCACTTGCTTGTAGTTGTCCTTGGTCACGATGACCGGCTTGAGCAGGTAGGCCGGCACGACCTTGACGCCGTTGTTGTAGGTCGTGGTGTCGTTCACCTCCGGCGTCTTGCCCGAGAGCAACGCATCGACCATGTCGGCCGTGACCTTCGCCAGGTCCCGGGTATCCTTGAAGATGCTGGCGTATTGCTCCCCGGCGATGATCGACTTCACCGAAGGCACCTCGCAATCCTGCCCGGTCACGATCGGCATCGGCAGGTCCTTGCTGCCATAGCCCACCCCCTTGACCGAGGACAGGATGCCGATGGAAAGGCCGTCAAACGGCGACAGCACGCCGCTCAGCTTATGGTTCGAGTAGTAGGCGCTCAGCAGGTTGTCCATGCGCGCCTGCGCCACTGCGCCGTCCCAGCGCAGGGTGGACACCTTGTCCATGCCCATCTGGCCGCTGCCGACGATGAGCTTGCCGCTGTCGATGTCCGGCTGCAGCACCGACATCGCGCCGTTGTAGAAGAAGTAGGCGTTGTTGTCGTCCGGCGAGCCGCCGAACAGCTCGATGTAGAACGGCCCCTTGCCGGTCTTGACGCCCATGCCGGTCTCCAGCGAGGTCGCCTGCAGCACGCCCACGTTAAAGTTGTCGAAGGTGGCGTAGTAGTCGATGTTGGGCGTGCCGCGGATCAGCCGGTCGTACGAGACGACCTTGACGCCGTTCTGCTTGGCCTGGCTCAGCACGTCGGTCAGGGTGGTGCCGTCGATGGCGCCGATGACGAGCACCTTGGCGCCCTTGGTCAGCATGTTCTCGACTTGGGAAAGCTGGTTGGGGATGTCGTCGTCGGCGTATTGCAGGTCGGTCTTGTAGCCGCGCGAGCGCAGCACCTTCACGATGTTGTCGCCGTCCAGGATCCAGCGGGCGGAGGCCTTGGTGGGCATGGCGATGCCGACAGTGCCTTTGTCCTGCGCGCGCGCCGGTCCGGCGAGCATGGCAGCGGCCAGCAGAACGGCAGCCGTGATAGCCTTGAGCGACATTGTTCTCTCCCCTTTGGTGATTGATGGCCTTATGCGCCAGGCCGGTCCGCCTTGTGCGGTTCCGGCTCGGTACGGTCACGTTTGTCCTGATTCTCCCCTGCCTGCCGCACAGGCATGCGCCACTGGCGGGCGCTGCTGCCCAAGCCTGCCACGGCGGCGGCAGACATGAAAGCCCGGCTGCCGCGCTTTTTGCTGCCGTCCTTGGTTGCCGTCTTTGGCAAGGAAAAACCCTTCTCCGCGCGAACGGGGAAGGGTTTTTCCATCAAGCCCTGATCGCCTTGGAACGATCGGAAGGCTGTCAGCCTTGCGAGGACGCCTCCGTCAGCGCCTCGCCAAGGGATTTGATCTTGGCGGCGTTCTTGCTGTCGGACTTGCCAGCGAGCGCGACCGTCTCCTTGCCCAGCTTGGCCACGATCTTCTTGATTGCGTCGCCGTCGATCTTCTCGGCGTGCAGATGCTTCTTCAGGTTCTCGAGATCCTTGACGATCGCCTTGGCGGCAGGCGCCTCAACCTTCTCGAGAGTGGTCTCCCAGCCCTCGATGTTCTTCACGGCGGCGGCGATGGTGAAGGTCTTCACGCCCTCCTTGATGTGCTTGATGGTCGCGTCGAACTGCGGCATTGGAACGGTCCTCGTTGCTTGCGGCCGCACGACAGCGGCAGCGTGCGGGAACAGCGCGGAACCGCGCCGAAGGTTGCTGCGCCAGGTGCAGTTTAGCCGTGGTTGGCCGCATCCTCGTCCATGTCCTGCACGACCTCCTTCACTGCCGTCTTGTCGAGTTTCTTGGCTTGGTCGATCAACTTGTCCGCCTGCTTCTCGTCGCCGTCCGCCAGCTTCTCCAGCGCCTGCTCCGTCAGGTCCAACGCCTTCTCGTGCTTGTCATCCGCCATGGTGAGCTCCCGTTGGTGAAACCAAGACAAGGCTGCGCGCGGCCCGGGGTTGCTAAGCCACGCCGTATTCGTGGAACCAGGCCAGCATGCGCCCCCAGCCATCCTCCGCATCGCCCTTCACGTAGCTTGGGCGATAGTCGGCATGGAAGGCGTGCCCAGCGTCCGGGTACAGCACGATCTCGACCTTTGCTCCGGCATCGCGCGCCTTGGCGGCAGCCGCATTCACGGAGGCGGGTGGAATGCCCGTATCCTTGGTGCCATACAACCCGAGCAGCGGGCAGTGCAGCTCGCCTGCGATGTCCAGCGCCGTCTGCGGCTGGATGCCCGTCCGCTCGCCGCCGACGGGACCGTACCACGCCACCGCCGCCTTGGGCGCTTCGCTGTGGGCGGCATACAGCCAGACGGCCCGGCCGCCGCGGCAGAACCCAGTGACCCCGAGCCGCGCCTTGTCGCCGCCATGGTCCGTGGTCCACGCGACCAGCGCGTCGAGGTCGCTCATCACCTCGTCGTCCGGCGTCTTGCTGATGACCTCGCGCATGATCTGGTTGATGTCTGTCATGCCGCTTAGGTCGCCCTGACGGGCATACAGCTCCACGGTGGCCGCCAAGTAACCAAGCTTGGCCAGGCGGCGGCAGGTGTCCTTGATGTATTCGTGGACGCCGAAAATCTCCTCGATCACCAGCACGGTCGGGAACGGCCCGCTGCCGGCCGGCTGGGCGAAGTAGCCCGGCAGCTCGCCGTCCGAAACCGGCACCTTCATCTCGCCCGTCACCAGCCCCGCCGCATCGGTGTGGATGGCCTGCGCCTCCACCCGCTCAGTGGCCAAGGTGAACCCGGCGATCAGGCCCGTCATCATGAAGTCGCGCCGGGCGAGCCGCGGCGTCCGCAGGCCTTGCAAGCCATCCATCAATGCATCTCTCGCTGCAGGTTGGCGTCGATCTTGGAGAGGAAGTCCTGCGTGTTCAGCCAGGGCTGCTGCTTGCCGATCAGCAGCGCCAGGTCCTTGGTCATGGCCCCGCTCTCCACCGTCTCGACGCACACCCGCTCCAGCGCCTCGGCGAAGCTGGTCACGTCCGGCGCGTCGTCGAACTTGCCGCGGTAGGCCAGCCCCCGCGTCCAGGCGAAGATGGAGGCGATCGGGTTGGTGCTGGTCTCGCGGCCGCGCTGGTGCTCGCGGTAGTGCCGGGTCACGGTGCCGTGGGCGGCCTCGGACTCGACGGTCTGGCCGTCCGGGCTCATGAGCACGGAGGTCATCAGGCCGAGGCTGCCGAAGCCTTGCGCCACGATGTCGCTCTGCACGTCGCCGTCGTAGTTCTTGCAGGCCCACACGTAGCCGCCGTTCCACTTGAGCGCCGAGGCCACCATGTCGTCGATCAGCCGGTGCTCGTAGGTCAGCTCGCGGCGGTCGAACTCGGCCTTGAACTCAGCGTCGAACACGGCCTGGAAGATGTCCTTGAAGGTGCCGTCATAGGCCTTGAGGATAGTGTTCTTGGTGGACAGGTACACCGGGTAGTTGCGCGCCAGGCCGTAGTTGAAGGAGGCGCGGGCGAAGCCTTCGATCGACTTGTTGGTGTTGTGCATGCCCATGGCGACGCCGGGCCCCTTGAAGTCGAACACGTCCATTTCGACCGGCTTGCCGCCTTCCGGGGTGTACACCAGGCTCACCTTGCCCGGACCGGGGATCTTGGTCTCGGTGGCACGGTAGATGTCGCCGTAGGCATGGCGGCCGATCACGATCGGCTGCGACCAGTGCGGCACCAGCCGGGGCACGTTGGCACAGATGATCGGCTCGCGGAAGATGGTGCCGTCCAGGATGTTGCGGATGGTGCCGTTCGGGCTGCGCCACATCTTCTTGAGCTTGAACTCCTCCACCCGCGCCTCGTCCGGCGTGATGGTGGCGCATTTCACGCCGACGCCGAACTGCTTGGTCGCGTTGGCGGCATTGACCGTCACCTGGTCGTCGGTGCGGTCGCGGTGCTCCATGCCGAGGTCGAAGTAGCGCAGGTCAATGTCGAGGTAGGGCAGGATCAGCTTGTCCTTGATGAATCCCCAGATGATGCGGGTCATCTCGTCCCCGTCCATCTCGACGACGGGGGTCTTCACCTTGATCTTGGCCATGCTGGTCCTCTGGTCACGCCCGGTCCGGGGCACGGGATGATCGCATCCGCGCCGCACCGGGGCAAGGCGCGGGGCGCTTGGCGGCGCTGCCCTTTGCCGCCATCCTTCGCCCATGCAACCCCGAGTCTACCTTGCCGGCCCTGACGTGTTCCTGCCCAACCCGCATCGCCGTTTGGCGGAGATGCGCGGCATCTGCGCGCGCCACGGCTTGGATGCCGCCACCCCGCTCGACCCGTTGCCGGGCGAGGCGAACGCGCCCGGTGCCGCAGCTCTTGCGCAGCGGAACGAAGCGCACATCCGCGGCTGCGACGCCATCCTGGCCAATCTCACACCGTTTCGCGGACCCGGCGCCGATCCGGGCACGGCCTACGAGGTGGGCTTCGGCCGCGCGCTCGGCCGCCCGGTGTTCGGCTACGCCACCGTGGGCGCCTCCTATGCCGCCCGGGTGCGTCGCGTGCCCGGCAGCGGCGCGGAGCGGGATGCGGACGGACTGGAAATCGAGGATTTCGGGTTGTTCGAGAATCTGATGCTGGTGTGCGGCATCGAGTCTGGCGGCGGCTTCTTGCTGGCGCAGGACATGCCGGACGGCTGGAGAAGCTTGTTGGTTTTCGAGCGGTGCGCCGCGCGGGTGGCTGTAGCGCTGGCGAGCCTGGCCGGGTGAGCGGCCAGGCCGCAGTTCGTCAGGCCAGGGTACGGGGCTGCCGCCGGGCGAAGGCGAGCCAGATTGCTCCGGTTCCCAGAAGGCCCAAGCTGAGGAGGGCGGGTTCTGGAACGGATGTGATGCTCGGCGTGTAGGTATACGTAAGCTGGACCTGCGCTGTGGTCACAGTGTTATCAGAATAGTTGAAATACGGCACCACTGAAACGGGTGTCGTACCTGTAAAGTTGATGCTTGGAATGCCCTGATCAAAGAATGAGTAAGAATTAAGGAAAGCCTGCAGCTGATCAGTCGGTATCGTTGAAGCTATGTCAAACACCTCGGGAGCGCCAAGCGCCTGGTAGTTTTGATAGTTAAACGGATAGCCAGGTATTGCGCCAAGGTAGACGTAAGGGCTACCCAGCGGGGCGAAGGCGAGTGTTTCCGAAGCCAATGTTAGCGACGTTGTTGCGCCTGGATAGAACAGCTCTGGCCCTATGCTGATGGCGGGGCCGAGAGTGACCGGATTAGTGACGACGGCCGATGGCGCTGGCGCGCTCCTGCCTACATTTCCGGGCGGTGGACCTCCGGTGGGTGACGAGGTTTGCACGGCGACCGTCGTTTCCGGTGTGAGCGTGCCGAAAAACCGCAGCGATGCCCCCGTCAGCGTCCCGAGAGTTGGGTCGAATGGGGTGAAGAAGTTGAAATTCGGGCTGGATGTTCCGCCAGAGCTGGAATTCGATGAGCCATGTGTGGTGCTGGCATCGGCGGTCTGCGTCAGGACGTTTGCCTGAGCTGATTGGAAAACAGTCAAAAGCCCCAGTGTCCCTGCAGCAACGGCAAAGCGGGTTCTCATTTGACTCACCTAATGGATCGTTGCCTCCAAGCGGTATATTGCTTCATGTCGTTTGTCTCGTCTCAAGATGCAGACGGTCCTCGGTAGCCGCACAAGGCTTCTCTGCGAAACCGAGGTCGCGTGACGACCTGCCAAGCGGGCGGTCAAGCGAAGGAACGTTGGCGCCTGGCGAGCGCCAGCCAAGCGGCTCCGATGCCCAGCAGGCCCAAGCTCAGGAAGCCAGGTTCCGGAACAGCCGTTCCACCCGATGCACTTGGTATGTAAGTGAACGTGGTAATATATTGCGCCGACGTAGCTATAGCATCTTCCGAAAAGGTGGAGGAAGGAAAGGAAGGAAGACCTAGGTTTGGCGAAAAAGCAGGATTGTAATTTAGTACGCTAAGCGGATTCTGTGCAAAGCTTTGCAAGACATCAGCAGAGACTATTGCTACTAAATCGACCGCCTCCGGCGCTCCGATTGCAGCGACTTGTGAAGCATTAAGGCCTGGACCAAAGGAAGCTGTTTCGGGTGAAAGCGCCTGAGTGACACCAGAGAAATTACCTGCCGCGTTGCTGCTGGTAGAGCCTGCTGCAAGCGAGATGGTAGGATTGAAAGTGATCAAGCTTGGAAGCGCCGATGGTGGGTTAGTTACAAGCACGCCTGGCGCGACTGTGCCAACCAGCTCCACCGTGGCTCCTGTCAGGACGCCCAAGGCAAGGTTGAACGGGGCAAAAACCTGTAGGTTTGCATAACCGGGTGATCCACGGCCACCGAAAGTCGTGATTCCGGTGAAGCTGTTGACTTCGGTGATAACGGCTGCCTCAGCTCTTGGCAGGCCCGCCGCCAAGCTCAGAACAGCGATAGTCACAACAAGTCGGCTGCCCATGGTCACACCCCAACTGCACCTGACTATTTTATTAACATGTTAGTAACACCCTGTCCCACTCTATCCTGCTGGCCAAACCAGTTTCATGCGTCAACCAAAGCTGCATCAAACCCGTTCAACCTCCTTGGGCACCCGCCTCGCCCAGTCAGCCAGCACCGCACCGGTCGCGCCCAGCAGCATCAGCCCTGCCATCGGCCGGGCCGTCCCGTCCGCCAGCAGGCCGACGACAACCCCGCTGGCCGCCGCCAGCAGGAACTGCAGCATGCCCATCAGGGCGGACGCGCTGCCGGCATGGGCCGCCTGCCGGGACAGAGCGCCGACGGTGGCGTTCGGCATCACGGCGCCCAGGGTCAGCATGGCGGCCAGGATCGGCAGGAATACGCTGGCCGCCCCGAACCCTCCGGCGAAGGCGAACCCGGCCAGAAGCAGGTTGGCCACCCAGTAGGCCCGCACCGCACAGCGCAACACCCGAAAGCCGCCGAACCGGACCAGCAGGCGGGGGTTGACCTGGGAGCCCGTGATGTAACCGGCCGCGCCCAGCCCGAACAGCACGCCGTATGCCGGCGGCGTCAGGCCGAAATGCTGGATGTACACCGGCGAGGAGCCGCCGAGGTAGGCGAACAGGCCGAACATGGCGCAGCCGCCGATCATCGTGTGCAGGATGAAGCCACGCTCCCGCAGGATGGCGCCGTAGCGGAGCAGCAGCCCCGTCGGCCCCAGCCGGACGCGCCGGCCGGCCGCCAGCGTTTCCGGCAGCACACGCCACACCAGCAGCAGGGAGACAAGTCCGTGCGCCGCGGCGAGCCAGAAGATCACCCGCCAGCTGGCCACGCTCAGCACCGCGCCGCCCAGCGTGGGCGCCAGGATCGGGGCCGCGCCCATCACCAGCATCAGCTGCGCCATCATCCGGGCCGCCGCGTGCCCGTCCGCCAAGTCCCGCACCATGGCGCGGGGCAGCACTAGGCTCGCCGACCCGCCGAAGGCCGCGACGGCCCGCATGACGGTCAGCACGGCAAGGCTCGGCGCCAGCGCGCAGCCGAGGCTCGCCGCCGTGTACAGCGC
>CAXTTH010000017.1:0-16375 GCA_964247035.1 uncultured Acetobacteraceae bacterium | reverse complement strand
GGTCCAGGCAGGGCCGGGGGCGCAGGCCCAGGCGGCGCAGGGTGGCGGGGGCGTGGACGAGCAGCGGCGTGCCGGCGCCGAGCAGGGCCGCGATCTCCGCAGAGGGTCCGGACGCGAGTTCGCCGTCCCCGGTCAGGATGCTGGCCCGGCCATGCCCGGCGACGACGGCAGCGGGTTGCGTGGCGGGCGGAGGCGTCATGCGTGCTATATGTCGTGGCGGATGGCTGTTGCGAGCAAGGGGGGCGGCAAATGGGTCAAGGATATCGGCGCCGGGAAAACAGGCCGCGCTGGCGCAAGAGGCGTGTGGGGAACTGATGCCTGATGTGTCTGATTGACCACTCTGGGCACAATTCTTAGCTTGCGCGCAATGTCTGACACAGTTCGCAACGATTTACCCAAGGCTTGGCCGTACGAGGAGGCTGCCAAGGTCGCCGCACGCCTCGAAGCGTCTGGCAAGGCCGAGGCGCTGTTCGAAACCGGCTACGGTCCGTCCGGCTTGCCGCACATCGGCACATTCGGCGAGGTGGCGCGCACCAGCTGGGTACGGCGGGCCTTCACCACGCTGACCGGCAAGCCCTCCCGCCTGCTTGCGTTCAGCGATGACATGGACGGCTTGCGCAAGGTGCCGGACAACATGCCGAACGCCGCCATGCTGCGCGAGCACCTGGGCCAGCCGCTCACCCGCGTGCCGGACCCGTTCGGCACCCATGCGAGCTTCGGCGCGCACAACAATGCCCGGCTGCGTGCCTTCCTGGACCAGTTCGGCTTCGAGTACGAGTTCGCTTCCTCGACCGAGTACTACCAAGCTGGCCGGTTCGACGCGGCCTTGCTGCGCGTGCTGGCGCTGCACGAGCAAATTCGCGCCATCGTCCTGCCGACGCTCGGGCCGGACCGCCGGGCCACCTACTCGCCCATCCTGCCGATTCACCCGGCTACCGGCCAGGTAATGCAAGTGCCGATCGAAACCACAGACCCGGCGGCCGGCACCGTCACCTGGAGGGACTTGGCGGGCGAGCAGTTCACCACGCCCGTCACCGGTGGCGCGTGCAAGCTGCAGTGGAAGGCGGACTGGGCCATGCGCTGGGCGGCGCTGGGCGTCGATTACGAGATGAGCGGCAAGGACTTGATCGACAGCGTGCGGCTGTCCGGCCGGGTGTGCCAGGTGATGGGCGCAGCTCCCCCGGTGGGCTTCACCTACGAGCTGTTCCTGGACGAAGCGGCGCAGAAGATCAGCAAGAGCCGCGGCAACGGCCTTACGGTTGACGAGTGGCTGCGTTACGCCCCGCCGGAGAGCCTGGGCCAGTTCATGTATCACCAGCCACAGCGGGCCAAGCGGCTGTTTTTCGACGTGATCCCCCGTGCCGTGGACGACTATCTCGCCAATGTCGCCAAGGGTGGCGACGACCCGGCGAACCCTGCCTGGCACATCGGCGGCGGGCGTATCCCGAACGAGGCGGGCAGCCCGATCCCGTTCACCATGCTGCTCAACCTCGCCAGCGTGGTGAACGCGGACACGCCGGACATGCTGTGGGGCTTCATCCGCCGTTACCACCCAGGCGCAGGCCCGGACAGCACGCCGTTCCTCGCCCGGCTGGTGGATCATGCCGTCGCCTACTACCAGGATTTCGTGCGCCCGGCCAAGCGCTTCCGGCCTGCCAGCGCCATGGAGGCCGCGGCGCTCATGGACCTGGCCGGCATGCTGGCTGCCCTGCCGACGGACAGCACGCCCGAGGCGATCCAGGACGAGGTGTATGCGGTCGGCAAGAGGCACCCGTTCCCGGCCCTGAAGCAGTGGTTCGAGTGCCTCTACCAAGTGTTGCTCGGCCAGCAGGAGGGGCCGCGTTTCGGGGGTTTCGTGGCGCTGTACGGGGTGGCCGAGACGGTGGCGCTGATCCACGGCGCCTTGGCACGGCCGGCGCAAGCGGCTTGAAGCGCCACCTTCGCCATCTGCCCGCGCTGCTCGGGGTGCTGCTGCTGTTCGGCGCCATCTACGTGGTGCAGCGGGAGTTCCACAGCCTCAAGCTGGCCGACATCCGCGCCGCCCTGGCGGCCATCCCGTCGCAGGCCCTGCTGCTGGCGGCGGGCGCCACGGTCGTGTCCTACGGCGTGCTCACCTTCTATGACCGGCTGGGCACGATCTACGCCGGGCACAAGGTGCGCTACCGCCGGGTCGCGTTCGCGTCGTTCTGCGCTTACGCGCTGTCGCACAACCTGGGCTTTGCGGCCGTCTCGGGAGCTGCGGTGCGTTACCGGCTGTATTCGCACTGGGGGCTGACGCCGGTGCAGATCGCCAAGGTGGTGGGGTTCTGCTCGCTGACCTTCGGGCTGGGCGGCCTGGTGCTTGGCGGCTGGATTTCGTTCTTCGAGCCGCGCTCCATCCCGTTCTTCAGCGGCGTGCTGCCACACTGGGCTTTCCCGGCCATCGGCGCTGCCATGTGGCTGGTGGTAGCGGCCTATGTCGTGGTCTCCCGGGTTGCCGGCCACGTGCGGTTCCGCGGTCACGAGTTCGACCTGCCCGGCTGGCGCATGGCGATCGTGCAGGTGGCGCTGGCCTCGCTCGACGTGGCAGTGACGGCGGCCATCTTCTTCACGCTGCTGCCGGCCACCCACGGGCTGACCTACCTGCGCTTCCTTGCGTGCTACCTCGCCTCCTACAGCGCCGGGCTGCTGGCCAACCTGCCTGGCGGCATCGGCGTGTTCGACACGGCCATGCTGCTGGGGCTGGACAGCTACTTGCCTGCCCCGGTGGTCCTGGGCGCGATCTTGGTGTTCCGGCTGTATTACTACATCATCCCGTTGTTCCTGGCCGGCACCATGTTCGCCGGCAACGAGGTCATGCTGCGTGGCGGCGCGCTGCTCAACCGCGGCGCGCTGGCCCGCAGCGCGCAATCCCTGGCGCGGCTCAGCGAGCCGGACTTCGCCGTGGGCGCGGCCACCGGCGCAGTGGCTCTGTGCGGCGCGCTGCTGCTCTCGCTCGGCGTGCTGGACGACCGGCCGGATTTCTCCTGGATCGACCCTGACTTCGCGGATGCTGCGGCCGGCGCCGGGCAATTCGTGCCGTCCCTGATCGGCGCCGCATTGATGGTGCTGGCCATCGGCTTGTCCCAGCGGGTGACGCTTGCCTGGGGCGCCACTGTCTCCTTGCTGCTGGTGGCCGCCGCCTACGTGGCGGTGCAAGGCGACCAGCTATGGATTTCAGCCGTGCTGGTGCTGTCCGCCATCTTGGTGGCGCCCTTCCGGGACGCGTTTTACCGTCATGCCCGCATCCTGAGCGGCACCCTGCAAGCCGACGTGATCATGCCGCTGATCGCGCTGGGGGTCTGCGTGGCGGCGCTGGCCGCATTCGAGCCGCGGGTGCGCATGATGTCCGAGAGTTCCTGGTGGGAGATCGTGCTCTCGCGCAACCTGCCCAATGGATTGCGGGTGATGATGGCGTTGGCGGTGCTGCTGGCCGCGGCGGCGCTGTGGCGGATGCTGCGCCCCAGCCGCGTCACCTGGCTGCCTTGGGCCGGCGAGGGCCGTGCCGCCTATGCGGCCCTGGGCGCTGGCACGCCGCCCCAGGCGGACGGCATGGTGATGGGCGAGGCCGGCCGGTCCGGCATCCCGTTCCGCCGCATGGGCAGAGTCATGCTCGGTTTAGGCGACCCGGCAGGAGCGCCGTCCGACCGCATCTCCGCCATCTGGCGCCTGCGGGACCTGGCAGTGCAGGAGGGGCTGGACCCGGCCGTGTGGCGCGCCGGCCCGGGCCTGCTGAAGATTTACGGCGACCTTGGGCTGACCGCGCTGCCACTCGGGCCAGACGGGCAGTTGCTGCCCGAAAGCGAGGACGTGGCGCCGTTCTCCTGCCAGTACCTGTGCTGCGTGGCGGAGCGCGACCTCGGCACGCTGGCGCCGCAGCTCGCGATGCTGGCCGAACGCAGCCTCGATCACGCTGCGGAGTGAGCCTCGATCGTGGCGTCGCTGCGCAGCACCATGACCAGCCCGTTCATCTCCTGCACCGCCTGGCCGTGCTGGTTGCGGGTGGTGGTGCGCAACAGCACCAGCCCGCGGTCCGGCTTGGAGCGGGACGGGCGCAGCTCCAGCACCTCGCTGACCGCGTGCAGCTCGTCGCCGGGATAGACTGGGTTGGACCAGACGATGCTGTCCATCCGCACGCCCAGGCCACGGCCACTGGTGCCCTCCATGGCGCTCTCCAGCATCAGCCGCATGGTAAGCGCCGCGGTGTGCCAGCCGCTCGCCACCAGACGGCCGAACAGGGTGCCCTCTGCCGCCGCTTCGTCCATGTGCTGCGGCTGGGTGTCGAACTGGGCGGCGAACGCCTTGATGGCTGCGGCGTCGATCGTGCGCGGTGCAGAGGTGAACACCTGTCCAACCGCGAACTGCTCAAATCCTGTCACTCTCATGGCCGTTTTCCTCCCGCTTTGGCGGCAGCCTAGCGCGTTCGCTGCCCGACGCCCATTATCCCGCCACGCCTGAGGAGAGCGCTGCCTTGCCAATCGCCGTGAACCGGGAACGCATCAGCGAGGGCCGGCCGCATCCGCTCGGCGCAACCTGGGATGGGCTGGGCGTGAACTTCGCCCTGTTCTCCGCCCACGCCGAGAAGGTGGAGCTGTGCCTGTTCAACGAGAGCGGCACGCGTGAGCGCGAGCGGATCGAGCTGCCGGAGTACACCGACGAGGTGTTCCATGGCTACCTGACGGATGCCCGTCCCGGCACGGTCTACGGCTTCCGCGTCTATGGCCCCTATGCGCCGGAGGCGGGCCATCGATTCAACCCGCACAAGCTGCTGCTCGACCCCTACGCCAAGGCGCACACGGGGCGGCTCGACTGGGACCCGGCCTGCTACGGCTACACTGTGGGCGATGATGCGGAGGATTTGTCCTTCGACACCCGGGACAGCGCGCCGTTCGTGCCGAAGTGCCGCGTGATCGACCCAGCGTTCACCTGGGGGCGCGACACGCCGGTGATGGTGCCGTGGGAGCGCACCATCCTCTACGAGGCCCATGTCCGCGGATTCACCAAGCTGCATCCGCAGGTGCCCGAGGCGCAACGCGGCACCTTCGCCGGCCTCGCAAGCCCCGAAGTGCTGGACTACATCCGCTCCCTCGGCGTGACATCGGTGGAGCTGCTGCCGGTGCAGACTTTCCTCGACGAGCCACGGCTGCACCATCTCGGGCTGAGCAACTACTGGGGCTACAACTCGATCGGCTTCTTCGCGCCCGACCCGCGCTACGCCTACAGCCCGGACTTCGCGTTCGCCGAGTTCAAGCAGATGGTGGCGCGCTTCCACGATGCCGGGCTCGAAGTGATCCTGGACGTGGTGTACAACCATACCGCCGAAGGCAACGAGCGCGGCGCCACCCTGTCGTTCCGCGGCATCGACAACCTCAGCTACTATCGGCTGCACAAAGACCGCCGATTCTACATCAACGACACCGGCACCGGGAACACCGTCAACATCAGCCACCCCCGGGTGCTGCAGATGGTGACGGACAGCCTGCGCTACTGGGTGAGCGAGATGCACGTGGACGGGTTCCGCTTCGACCTCGCCACCGTGCTGGCGCGCGAGGCGCACGGGTTCGACGAGGGCGGCGGCTTCCTCGATGCCTGCCGGCAGGACCCGGTGCTCTCGGGTGTCAAGCTGATCGCGGAGCCGTGGGACGTGGGGCCAGGCGGCTACCAAGTGGGCCAGTTCCCGCCAGGCTGGGCCGAGTGGAACGACAAGTACCGCGACACGGCGCGGGCGTTTTGGAAGGCGGAGGCGCCGGCCTCGGCTATGGCGGCGCGGCTGTCGGCTTCGGCGGGCGAGTTCAACCGGCGCGGCCGGCGGCCCTGGGCCTCGGTGAACTTCGTCACCGCGCATGATGGCTTCACGCTGAACGACGCCGTCACCTACAACCAAAAGCACAACGCGGCGAACGGCGAGGACAACCGCGATGGCACCAGCCACAACATCAGCTGGAACTGCGGCGTGGAAGGCCCCACGGACGATCCCGACATCAGCGAGGTGCGGGAGCGCCAGATACGCAACCTGCTGGCGACGCTGCTGCTGAGCCAGGGCACGCCCATGCTGCTGGCCGGCGACGAGTTCGGCCGCACCCAGGGCGGCAACAACAACGCTTATTGCCAGGACAACGAGGTTGGCTGGCTGGACTGGCAGGTGGGCGAGCGCGGCCAACGGCTGATCAGCTTCGTGCGGGAGCTGACGGCGTTGCGCCACCGCTACCCCATCCTGCGCCGCGGCCGCTATCTCACCGGCGCGCTGGATGCCGAGTCCAACGTGCGTGACGTGACCTGGCTGACGGCGCTCGGCACGCCGATGGCGGGCCCGGACTGGGCTGATGGCAACTTGCGCTGCTTCGGCATGTTGCTGGACGGCCGCGCCCGCGCGACCGGGGTGCGCCGGGTGTCGAGCGACTCCTCCATGTTGATCGTGCTCAACGCCCACCATGCCGGCGTAGGCTTCATCCTGCCGGCGGTCGCAGGCGGCACGGCGTGGCGGCTGGTGTTCGACACCAACGCGCCCAACCATGAAGAGGAAGTTCCGGTTGGTTACGAATACGTGGTGACAGGCCGCTCGGTGCTGCTGTTCGAGCGCGTGGTCGAGGTGCGTGAGCCGGAGCGCCGCCGCCCGCGCCGCCGCCGTTCAACTGAGGCGCACGCGGCGGGGGAATGAGCAAGGCTGTGCATGGGGGCGGCTGGCCCTAGTCCTTGCGCTTCCGAAAGGCATCCAGGCTGACGACCTGCGGCTTCTCGGCCGGTTCCGGCGTCTCAGGCTCCGGCACGTCCTCTTCCGTGTTCGCGGCCTCCACTGGGGCGGCGCGGAAGCGCAGGCCGAACTGGGCGTACGGGTCAGCGAAGGCGGTCAGCGCGTTGAAGGGCACCAGCAACGTGCTCGCCACGCCGCCGAACGACAGCCCCACGCTGAACGACCCGGCGGCTTCGTCCACCTTGAGATCCCAGAACTGGTGCTGCAGCACGATCGTCATCTCCTCCGGATACTGCGCCAGCAGCCGGGCGGGGATGGCGACGCCGGGTTGGTCGGTGCGGAAGCTGACGTAGAAATGGTGCTCGCCCGGCATGCCCTCGGCTGAAGCATGCTGCAGCGCGCGCACCGCCACGCCGCGCATCGCCTCCTGCGCCCAGAGATCATAGGGCAGCAAGCTGTCTGGCTGGGGGATAGAGGTGTCGTCGTCTTCCATGCGGATCGCTCGATCTTTTGCGTGCTTCATAGCGCGGGTCGGGCCAGCCGAGCAAAAGCCCGGACCATGGGGCGGTGGCCATCCCCAGCTACGACACCATGCTAATATGGCAAGGTCACGGCAGAGGAGCCACCGATGTACATCGCGATGAACCGTTTCAAAGTCGCCCCCGGGTCAGAGGACGCATTCGAAGCCATGTGGGTCAACCGGGACAGCCACCTGCACTCCGTGCCTGGCTTCGTCGAGTTCCACCTGCTGCGCGGCCCCAAGAAGGAGGATCACATGCTGTACTCCTCTCACACGGTTTGGACCGACCACGCCGCCTTCGAGGGATGGACCCGGTCGGAGGCGTTCCGCGCCGCGCACGCCAACACCGGCAACAGCAAGGTGGCCTACCTGGGCCACCCCGAGTTCGAGGGTTTTGCGGTGGTGCAGACCATCAAGTGACGGCGCTGGCAGCCCAATACGACGCGGTGATGAAATGCCCTGCCTGGCACTCCGCCTGATAAAGGCCATGGCCGCCAGGTTGGCGGCCACGGCGCTCGGCCGGATCACTCGGGATTACCCCAACGATTGGCCATTGGACGCTGGCCCGCTTGGTGCATCTCTGTGGCGCTGGCGTTGGATCACTCCGAGTAGCGCTGCTCCGCCCATGGATCGCCGCGGTCATGGTAGCCGCGCGTCTCCCAAAAACCCGGCTTGTCCGCGGTCACGAATTCGATGCGTTGCAGCCACTTGGCGCTCTTCCAGAGATAGAGATGCGGCACCACCAGCCGCACTGGGCCGCCATGCTCGACGGTCAGCGGCTGATCCTCCCAGGAATGGGCCAGCAGCGCGTCCCTGGCCGCGAAATCAGCCAGCAGCAGGTTGGTCACGTAGCCGTCCTGGCCATGCAGCACCACGAACGCGGCACTGGCCAGAGGCCGCACCGCGTCCAGCAGCGTGCGAGTCGAAACCCCGTCCCAGGCATTGTCGTAACGCGACCATGTGGTGACGCAGTGGATATCGCTTACTTCCCGTGCTTGCTGCTGCGCACGGTAGGCAGGCCAGTCCCAGGTCAGTGCCTCCTCCACTGCGCCGAATACGCGCAGCGTCCAATGCGCCGGGTCCATGCGGGGGTGGATGCCGAGGTCCAGCACCGGCCAATCCCGTACGAGATGCTGGCCGGGGGGCAGGCGCTGCTCCGCTGGGCGGGTGGTGCGGCCGGTGAGGAAGCGGCCTTGCTCCGCCCAGCGCTGCTTGGTTGCAGTGAGCTTGCTGTCTGGCGGCAGGTCGCTCATGCGGCCAACTTCTGCCGCTCCAGCGCCGGGGCGACCTGAGCCAGGATATCGTAGGAGTGCAGCCGGGCGGCATGGTCATGGATGGCAGCGGCGACCAGCAGCTCATCCGCACCGGTTCGGTCCAGCAAACCGGCCAGGCCATGGCGCACCGTCTCGGCGGAGCCGACGAAGGAGCAGGCCAGCATGTCCGAGACCAGCGCCCGCTCCTGTGCCGACCAGTAGACCTCGATGTCGTCGATCGGAGGCGGCAGCCTGCCGCGGGTGCCACGGATCATGTTGGTGAAAGCCTGCTGGGTCGAAGTGAACAGGCGGCGCGCCTCGGCATCCGTGTCGGCAGCGACCACGTTCACGCTGACCATGGCATGGGGCTGGGACAACTGGGCGGAAGGGCGGAAACGGGCGCGATAGACCTGCAATGCCTGCTCCAGCGCGGCTGGGGCGAAATGGGAAGCAAAGGCATACGGCAGGCCGAAATGCGCCGCCACCTGCGCGCCATACAGCGACGAGCCAAGGATCCACAGCGGCACGTTGGTGCCGCCCCCGGGCACGGCCTGTACGCGCTGGCCAGGTTGCACCGGGCCCAGCAGCGCTTGCAGCTCCGCCACGTCCTCGGGGAATGTGTCGGCCGCCGCCGGGTCCCGCCGAAGCGCGCGCTGGGTGATGCCATCGCTGCCAGGGGCACGGCCAAGGCCAAGGTCGATGCGATCGGGATACAGCGTGGCGAGGGTGCCGAACTGCTCGGCGACGACAAGGGGAGCATGGTTCGGCAGCATGATGCCCCCAGCGCCGACGCGGATGCTGCTGGTGCCGGCCGCTACGTAGCCTACGGTGACGGCCGTGGCAGCGCTGGCAATGCCGACCATGTTATGATGTTCCGCCAGCCAGTAACGCTGGTAGCCAAGGCGTTCGACATGGCGGGCGAGGCTGAGCGCGTTATGCAGCGCATCTGCCGGGGTAGAGCCTTGCGGCACGGGAGCAAGGTCGAGCACCGAAAGCGCCTGCATCGCCATTCTCCGCGAAAATTAGTGGGAGGCTTCTGTTGCCCGGCGCCTCCCGTGCCGCGTCTATCGCAACTTACGCTGCGACTGCGAATGCCTCATGATTGTCATTGGCATCTGTGTTATAGCCCGATAACGGCGGTACAATGCCGAGCAAAAAACGTGTCTTTACCATGCGTGTCGAGCCTATTTCGTCCCCTTGGCCACCGAGGTGGTGGAGACGCCGGGTACTGCCCCCGGGTCCACAACAATTATTCCACACGCCGTTTATCACCATATCTGGCAAGCCAGCCCTACCTATATAGGCGAGTGCGCGGTGAAATGATAGAGGGCTTGCATGCCTCTCTCGCCCGAGCAAACCGACGCCATCGCCGAGCTTCGCAGCGCGCCTGCGCCCACCCTGCGCGCCACCGTGCCCGCGTTGGAGGCGATGCTGTACCAAGTCATCCCGGTCCTGGATCACGGCTTCGTCCGGGTAATCGACTACATGGGCGACGATGCGGCCGTGGTGCAGGCGGCCCGCGTGTCCTACGGCCGGGGCACCAAGCGGGTGAGCGAGGATGCCGGGTTGATTCGCTACCTGATGCGCCACCGGCACTCCACGCCGTTCGAGATGTGCGAGATCAAATATCACGTGAAGCTGCCGATCTTCGTGGCCCGGCAGTGGATACGCCACCGTACTGCCAACGTGAACGAGTACTCCGCGCGTTACTCCGTCATGGACCGGGAGTTCTACATTCCCGCGCCCGAGCATTTGGCCGCGCAGTCCGACAGCAACCGCCAGGGCCGCGGCGCGGTGTTGGAAGGAGACGAGGCGGCGGCCGTGCTCGACATGCTGCGGGCGGACTCGGAGCGCGCCTATGACGACTATGCTTGGATGTTGAACGAGGACGCTGACCCGGCACGTCAAGGCCTGGCGCGCGAACTGGCGCGGATGAACCTGACGCTCAACACCTATACGCAATGGTATTGGAAAGCCGACCTGCACAACCTGCTCGGTTTCCTGTCGCTGCGAGCCGACACCCACGCGCAATACGAAATCCGCGCCTATGCGGAAGCCATGCTGGCGACCGTCGCGGCTTGGGTGCCCGCGACTTACGAGGCGTTCAAGGACTACCGCACCGGCGCCGTGACATTCTCGGCTGCCATGCTGGCCGTGCTGCGCCGGAGGCTGGCGGGTGAGGCGGTAGCGCAGCCTGGGAGCGGCCTGAGCAAGCGCGAGTGGGCTGAGCTGAACAACACTCTGGAGAAGCCCTAGAAAGCGATCGCCCCGGTCTTGCGAACCTGTCAGACAGAGGAAGTGACGGCAGGAGCCAGGGCGGCAGTCTTGGCCGCTGGGTGAGAAGGATTGCGGAAGCGCAGCTCACCGTCCGATGCTGCATCTGGGGCAGGCATGCCAAACATTTCCAGCCGGGAGGTGCAAGTGACGGCCACAACCGCCCGGGCGCCCGGGTTGGTTAGGAACTGCCGCGCTTCGCCCTCAAGGTCCATGCGCTCGCGCAGCAACCGCCACTCTGCCTTGTCGGTATCCTCGATGAACATGGCGAGGATGCCAGGGCGAGTGCCGCTCAGCCGCGCCGGCGCCACGGCGGCCATGCGGCGGCGGATGGCGACGGCGACCTCGTTCTCCTGTCCTGCACGTGCCGCCATGACGAACAGGCTGCGCTCCGCGGTCATCACCGCCAAATGCGCTTCCGGCCCGAACTCGCTGCGCAGGCGCGGCATGAGCCCAAGCTCATCCGCTTGGGACGCAGCCAGCATCAACGGGTCAAGCCTCAGCACCGCTGCTTCATCGTGGTCAGCCCGGCGCATCGTGGACAGCATGGTGCTGATCCGGCTGTGCAGCGCTCCCAAGGCGTCGCCTTCGGGAAGGTTCTTGAGCCCTTGCGGCAACGTCATCTTCAGCAGGTATCGGCCGGGATGGTTGGCGAGCCAGGCCTGCAAGTCCGGGTCCACTCGGTCGCATAGCCGGGTCCACGCACCGCGATGAACCTCACGCCCGTCTTCGGCAGAAACGACGTCGCAAACGACTTCCGCCTCTTGACCGGAGCGATGCAGGAGCAAGTCAAACGTGGTTTCGTCTTCTAGGCCGGTAAACGCGACATCGAACCCGCGGGCGCGTTGCAGGGCGGCAATCCGCAGCAGGTGGAAAGATGGTATAAGCGTGTTGTCCCCTGTAGCGGCCTTGCGGAGTTGCGAGCGTAGGCGGTCGCGGCCGGGAGCTGGCAGTGCGTCGAACAAGCGGCTCGCATCGGCAGCCAGGCTGGAAATGCGGCGCTCGGCCGGGCTTGGCGGACGGTTGCGTCCAGGAATGCGCCAACGATTAATCGTCAGCTCCACGGCGTGGCGCTGAAGCACGGCCCGACCAAGCCTGGTTGGGCAAGCGGCAGCCCGCTCCAACTCGCTCAGGCGTTCCGACCAGGCACACGCGCCGAAACCTTCCACGAAAGCCTGCAGCGCCGTAGCGTCTATCTGCTCGTTCAGGTCATTCATTGCTGCACAGACTAGGTGATGCGCGATGCTGCCCCCCATTCACAAACCAGTGAGCTTGCGGGCCGCGTCACTCCGACCCGGACACTGTGATATCTGGCGCCTTGGGGTTCTTCATGCCCACGATGTGATAGCCGCTGTCCACGTGGTGCACCTCTCCCGTGACGCCCGAGGACAGGTCTGACAGCAGATAGAGCGCGGCCCCTCCCACCTCCTCGATGGTGGTGTTCCGCTCCAGCGGCGCGTTGTGCTGGTTCCATTTGAGGATGTAGCGGAAATCTCCGATGCCGCTGGCTGCAAGGGTCTTGATCGGCCCGGCGCTGATCGCGTTCACGCGAATGCTCTGGCTGCCCAGGTCGGCTGCCAAATATCGCACCGATGCCTCCAGAGCGGCCTTCGCCACCCCCATGACGTTGTAATGCGGCATCACCCGCTCAGCGCCGAGATAGGTCATGGTCAGCAGGGACCCGCCCGGACGCATCATCGGCACGGCGCGGGCGCAGACGGCAGTGAAGGAATAGCAGGAGATGTCGAGCGCGGTGAGGAATGCCTGCCGCGGCGTGTCCATATACCTGCCGCGCAGGAATGCCTTGTCCGCCCAGCCGATCGAGTGAACCAGGAAGTCAAGGTGGCCAAGATCGTCCCGCACCCTGGCGAAAGCGGCATCCATGCTCTCGTCATCGCTGACGTCGCATGGCAGCACCACCGTGCCACCGAGGCTCTCGGCCAAGGGACGCACCCGCTTCTCCTGCGCGTCCCCTTGGTAGGTGAAGGCGATCTCCGCTCCCTGGGCGGCACATGCGGCGGCGATCCCCCAGGCGACCGAGTGGTCGTTGGCCACGCCCATGACCAGGCCACGCTTGCCCGCCATCAAGCTCCCGGTAGCGGGCTTGGTCCGCAAGTTGGTGTCCGGCATGGCATTGCTAACCTTGAGTTTCTGCTTGATGTATCGGTGGTGGTGGCACAGGCGGCCAGGCAAGGGAAGCAGCACTTAGCGAACTGCCAGCCTCAATGTGTTGATGCAGAAAGGTTGCGCCATGCCCGATGTGCCCTTGTCCTCGCAAATTGCGCCATTCCAAGCCCTGCCATCCCAGGCGATGCCTGCCGTTCCTGACCCGATCGGCCTATTCGAGGATTGGCTGGCGGAGGCCGCCGGCACTGAACCGAACGACCCCAATGCCGTGGCGCTGGCCACTGTCGCGCCGGGAGGGCGGCCCTCGTTGCGGATGGTGCTGCTCAAGGGCGTGGATGCGAGAGGCTTCGTGTTCTACACCAACCTGCAGAGCCGCAAAGGTGGCGAGCTGGCTGCCAATCCATATGTGGCCTTGCTTTTCCACTGGAAAACGCTGCATCGCCAAGTGCGGGTGGAAGGCCCTGTGACCCCTGTGACTTCGGAGGAGGCGGACGAGTATTTCGCCAGCCGTGCCCGCATCTCGCGCCTGGGCGCCATCGCGTCCGACCAATCCCGTCCGCTGCCGGAGCGCGCCGAACTCGAGCGCCGGGTGGCCAATTACGACAGCCTTTATCCCGGCGACAGCATTCCCCGTCCGGCGCACTGGTCCGGCTACCGGGTGCGCCCGATGGTGATGGAGTTCTGGCAAGACATGCCGTTCCGCCTGCATGACCGCAGGACCTACACCCGTGAGGGCGAGGGCTGGGCCTCAGAAACGCTTTATCCTTGACTGAGGCCAGCTGAGACATTCGCCACGTCTAGAACTGCCGTGCTGGCGACAGAGATGACTGGCGAGTTCGTGACCAAGGTGTGCCTTGAGGCGCGGCAGCCTGCCATCCCCGGCCGTCCTGGCGCGAAAGCCGCTGGCATTCGGCCGCTCACTGGAAGGCCAAGCACCGTTACGTCAGCTTTCATCGTCACTTGAGCCAAAGCCCCTGTATTTCCCTGCTGCCTTCAGCCCCGCCCCCCATTGGTCAACATCTTGGCAAACATATCCTGCATTTGCGTAGATAGCTGCGGCATGGCGGTGAACCAAAGCTTCAGCATCGCGTCCGGCGCGAAATGCCCGGCCGCCTGCACGGCCTGCTGCTCCAACGCGCTCATCACGGCTGCCTGCATCGGCCGCATATCCGGCAGCCCGAGGAAGGCGCGCGCCTCGTCTGGCGTGCAATCGATCTCGACCGTGACCTTCATTCCCGCACTCTCCCATGCATGGCGTCAGTCTGACGCCTTTGCCCCGGACCCGGAAAGAGTTGGAGCCATAGTCATGCGAAGATATGCTGCCTTTGGCAATGGGATGGCACAGTGGACCTGAAGGAGGAAGCCTTGCTGGGACACAGCGTTGCCCGGCACTGGTACTATCGCGCCAAGCTTGCAGCCCTGGCCGATGCGCTGGCCGGCCTGCCGCCCGGCCCCGTGCTGGACATCGGCGCCGGGTCCGGCTTCTTTGCCCGCAGCCTGCTGCGGCAAGGCGCTGCGACCCGGGCGGTGTGCGTGGATCCGGGCTACCCAGCCGACCATGACGAGGTAGTGGCCGGCCGCGCGCTCGCATTCCGACGCGAGCCGCCGCCAGGCCCCGCAGCCGCCGTGCTGATGATGGACGTGCTGGAGCACGTGGCGGACGATGGTGCGCTCGTGCGGGACGCGGTACGTCACCTAGCGCCGGGTGGGCGGGTCGTGGTCACGGTGCCGGCCTTCCAGTGGCTCTGGAGCGGGCACGACGTGTTCCTCGGCCATCACCGCCGTTACACCCTCGCCCGGTTGGAGCGGCTGCTGCGGGAGGCCGGGCTGCGCGTGGAGTTCGCGTACTATCTGTATGGCATGGTGCTGCCCGTGGCAGCAGCATCCCGCCTGGCCCGGCGGTTCGGCCCGGCCACCCCGCCGGCCAGCGACATGCGCCGGTTCAGCCCGGCCGCCAACGCCCTGCTCGGCGCATTGTGCAGCCTTGAGCGCCGACTCGCCCGGCGCAACCGCCTCGGCGGCTTGACGGTGATGGCCCGCGCCGTGGCGGCGTGACGGGACGGGCTGCCTATCCCTTGGCGCTCGCGGCTGGCGCGGCTTTTGCCGTGTGGCTGCTGTCCTGGCGCGCCATCTTCCCCGCCGACCCCCTCCACCTCGCGTTCGTGGGCGACCAGGCGGTGTCGGTGATCGGCCAGCGGTATTTCCTCGCCGAGCCATGGAGCTGGCCGCTGCTGGCCATCCCAGCCTTGGCCGACACGAACATCGCGCTCACCGACAGCATCCCGTTGGCCATGCTGGCGCTCAAACCGTTCCGGGCGCTGCTGGCGCCGGGCGCGTCGGCCTCGCAGGCCTGGCTTGCCCTCGCATACCTGCTGCAGCCCGCGGCGGCCGTGTTCGCCCTGCGCAGCACGGAGGAGCGGCGGCTGTGGCCGGCGATGGCGGTGGCGCTGCTGTCCTTGAGCGTGCCCACCTTCCTAGCGCGCTACGGCCACATGGCGCTGTGCAGCCACGCCGCCATCCTGCTAGGCCTCGGGCTGTACTTTCGGCTCGTGGCAGGCCGGCGTCGCTGGCCGGTGGCGGTGCTGTTGATGCTGGGCTGCCTGCTGATCCACCCATACATCCTGGCCGTGACGGCGGCCGTGCTGGCGGCCGTGCCGCTCACGCTGCTGCTGCGAGGGGACGGACGCTGGCTGCGCGCCGCCGCCGGGTTCGGCGCCGGCCTTGCGGCGTGCAGCGGGACGGCCTGGCTGCTCGGCATGGGAGGCAGCTTGCCGGCGGCGGGTTTCGGCTTTTACTCGATGAACCTGCTGGGGCCACTGCTGCCCAGCATGTCTTCCCTGTTCCCCGAGCTGGCTTATGACGCGACGGGTGGGCAGGCCTGGGAGGGTTACCAATACCTCGGTGCCGGGCTGCTCCTGCTGGGGGCGGGCGGCCTGGTGCAGGCGGCACGCGGCTGGATGCCGTGGCGGCGTCATGCCGGGCTGTGGCTGGTGCTGGCCGGGCTGACGGTGTTCGCACTGTCCAACGTGGCGTATGCCGGGCCGGTCCGCCTGTTCCGATGGGGCCCGGCGCCGGACTGGCTGGCGCAGTTTCGTGCCACGTCGCGGTTTTTCTGGCCGGTGGCCTACGCCGTGCTCGTGCTGGGCGTGGCGTCGGCGGCGCGAACGCTGCCACGCCGCTGGGGGGCGGCGCTGCTGGCCGTGGCCATCGTGTTGGTTCGCATCAGCGTCTCGGAGGCGAGCAGCACCATCTGGATGTCGCCCGGCGTGGTCTGCGCTGCGCCGCAGCCGAACTTGGGCCATAGCGTAAGTTGGCTGTGCTGTGCGAACGCCGGGCGCAAGGCGGCCACGTCGATCGCCCATGGGTCGCCGATCGCCGATCTCTGGCGCAGCCCCGCCCGCAGGCCGTTCGTGTCGGCCAGTTGCGCGAGGACGGCCCCGGCCAGCAGCGCCGCCCCCCAGCGGCGTGGCAGCGTTCGCGCCGCCGACGCCA
>CAXTTH010000016.1:2563-17229 GCA_964247035.1 uncultured Acetobacteraceae bacterium | reverse complement strand
ACCTCATGCCGCTTGCAAAAACCAGCTAGGGTTTCAACAGAGCATCCCCAACTCTAAGCGGAACGGTGCCAGACGGCCGTTTGACCCTGGCCTAGGGTCGTGTTCATGCTGCGTACGGGCATCTGTGGCGCACGGTATGGGCCTGGCCGCCATGCTCGATGCCTTACCAGAAGATTGTGGGCCAGGTGTCATGGGCGATTATAGATCGGCGCGGCAAAACTGTATGCCGGCAAATGCTGTGATTACCGACGCTGCCGCTGTAAACGCCAGGTCCATGGGACCAAGCCGCGCATCACACGTCACAACGTGAACGGCAGCACTCCGCTCAAACGGCACAATAGGTAACAAGGCGCAGCTTGCCCATCTCCAACACTTGAGCACCCATTGTAAAACAGCACGCGCTTAGTCCTACCCTGACAGCGCTTGCTGGCATCATTACCTGAACACACCAAGCCACATGTGACTATCCTGGCTTTTTGCAAAAGCGTGTAGGAAGAACCTTTCCTGATTTCGAGCAGCGCCCTGAGCCCTAAAAGTGAATGGCCCGCCCATACGCGTCCAGCACCGCCTCGTGCATCGTCTCGCTCACTGTCGGGTGCGGGAAGATGGTGTGCATCAAGTCCGTCTCGGTGGTCTCCAGCGTGCGGGCAATGGCGTAGCCCTGGATCATCTCCGTGACTTCTGCACCGCACATGTGCGCGCCCAGCAGTTCCCCGGTGCCGGCGTCGAACACCACTTTCACCATGCCTTCCGGCTCGCCCATGGTCAGCGCCTTGCCGTTGCCCACGAACGGGAAGCGGCCGACGCGGACCTCATGCCCGGTTTCCTTGGCCCGCGCCTCTGTCAGGCCTACAGAGGCCACCTGCGGACGGCAATAGGTGCAGCCGGGAATATTGATCCAGTTGATCGGATGCACGTCGTTCAGCTTGGCAATTTTCTCGACGCAAACTACGCCCTCGTGGCTCGCCTTGTGCGCAAGCCATGGTGCGCCGGCGATGTCGCCGATTGCATAAACGCCGGGTTCGCCGGTGCGGCAGTACTCGTCGATAACCACGTGAGTGCGCTCGACGACCACCCTGGTGCCTTCAAGGCCAAGGTCCTCGACGTTGCCGACGATGCCTGCGGCGGAGATGATGCGCTCGACCGTGGTCTCCAGCGTCTTGCCCTCGGTTTTAATAGTGGCGGTGATACTGTCCGAGCCCTTTTTCACGGCCGTTACCTTAGCGCCAGTAATGATTTTGATGCCCTGCTTCTCGAACGCCTTGCGGGCGAAGGCACTGATCTCGGCGTCCTCTACCGGCAACACGCGGTCCAGAACCTCAACCACCGTCACCTCGGCGCCCATGTTGCGGTAGAATGAGGAGAACTCGATGCCGATCGCGCCGGAGCCGATCACTAGCAGGGATTTCGGCATCGCCGGCGGCACCATCGCCTCACGGTAGGACCAGATCAGTTTGCCATCCGTCTCAATGCCGGGAAGCTGCCGCGCCCGTGCCCCAGTGGCCAGGACGATATGCGGCGCGGTCAACCTGCGCTCGCCCACTGCCACCGTATTCTTGCCCGAGAGCTTGCCCGCGCCCTCAATGACAGTGACCTTGTTCTTCTTAAGCAGGTGACCCACGCCCGAGGCAAGCTGCTTGGATATCTTGCGCGACCGTTTTACCACGGCCGGCAGGTCGAAGCGAATGTTATCCGCCGCAAACCCATATTCCGGCAAGTTATGCAGCAGGTGATTGATCTCGGCCGAGCGCAGCAGCGCCTTGGTGGGGATGCATCCCCAGTTGAGACAGATGCCGCCCAAGTGCTCACGCTCCACTACGGCCGCCTTCATGCCGAGTTGCGCGGCGCGAATGGCGGCCACATAGCCGCCAGGCCCGCCGCCGATGATGACGATGTCGAATTCATCCGCCATAGGTTGCTCCATTGGTCTCTCCCAATTGGGGAGAAGCTCGCTTGCCAGCGGTGGTATGCGGTCGGCTGCACTCTGCCCAACCCTCTTCCGCAAGCAGAAGGAGGGTCTAAGGTCAGAGCATCAGGCTTAGCGGGTCCTGCATGATAGCCTTGAACATGGCCATCCACTCCGCCGCCACCGCCCCGTCGATCACCCGATGGTCCACGCTCAGCGTACTTGTCATCACCATGGCAGGCACCACGGCACCGTCACGCACTACGGGGCGTAGTTCCCCGGCACCCACGGCTAGGATGCCGCCCTGCGGGGGATTGATGATGGCAGAGAATGACTTGACCCCGTACATGCCAAGGTTGGAAATCGAGAATCCACCACCTTGGAACTCATCAGGCTTCAGCTTGCCGGCACGCGCACGGATAGCTAAGTCCTTCATCTCGCCGCTGATCGCGCCCAGGCCTTTCTGGTCCGCCCGGCGAATGATGGGCGTAATCAGGCCGCCCTCGGTTGCCACCGCCACGCTGATGTCCACGTCCTCGTACTGGGCGATGCCATCCTCCGTCCAACTCGCGTTGGCGGCCGGCACCCGGCGCAGCGCAACAGCAGCCGCCTTGATCACCAGATCATTCACCGAGAGCTTGAACGCCCCTGAACCGTCCTTGGCTGAGCGCGCGTTCAGGTCGGCACGCAGTTTCAGCAGCGCATCGATCTCGATGTCTGCCACGATGTAGAAGTGCGGGACAGTCTGCTTGGCTTCCGTCAAGCGCCGGGCAATTACCCGGCGCATGGTGGTGTGCGGCACCAGCGTGTGCTTACCTGCAATGATCACTGGACGTGCCACCGGAGCCGGCGTCGGCGCTGCTGAGGGCGGCGGCGATTGGGTTGGCGGTGCAGGAACTTGTACTGAAGCTGGAGCCGCCTTGACTGCTAGATGGGCGCTGGCAGCTTCGACATCCACCTTGATGATACGCCCGTTCGGCCCTGACCCCCGGATGCTGTCCAGCGTGAGCCCGGCCTGCTGCGCCATCCGCCGGGCTAGCGGCGAGGCGAAAACCCGCGCCACATGGTCGTGCCCACTCGGGAGCGGCACAGGCACCGCGGTGGCAGGCACCGCGGTGGCAGGCACCGCGGTGGCAGGCAGACTGCCAGCGGCTGGGCCAGAGGGCGGCGCACCCGGCGCGGAAGGCCCCGATACCGGCGATTGCTCGGCCTCGGCTGTATGGGTAGTGCCGTTGGTGTTGGGCACGCTCTCCCCCGCTTCCACCAAGATCGCGATCGGTGCGTTCACCAGCACGCCAGTTGTGCCATCAACCACCAGAATACGGCCCAACACGCCTTCGTCGACAGCCTCCACCTCCATGGTGGCCTTGTCGGTTTCGATCTCGGCCAGCACATCTCCGGCGGTGACGTTATCACCTTCCTTCTTAAGCCAACGAGCCAGCGTGCCCTCCGTCATGGTGGGGGACAGCGCCGGCATCAGGATGGTAGTGGCCATCAGATGATCTTCTTAACGGCATCGACCACCCACTGCGGCTGTGGCAGCGCCAGCTTCTCCAGGTTCGCCGCATACGGCAGCGGCACGTCCAACCCGGCCACGCGCACCGGTGGCGCATCCAGCCAGTCCCAGCATTGCTCCGTCACCTGCATCGCCACCTCGGCGCCGATGCCGGCATAGGCCCAGCCTTCCTCCACGCTCACCAAGCGACTGGTTTTCTTGACACTCTCTACGATGGTTGCCGTGTCGAGCGGACGCAGCGAGCGCAGGTTAATCACCTCGGCCTCAATACCCTGTTCGGCCAGCATCTCCGCCGCTTTCATCGCGATCCCCACCATGATGGAGAACGCGACGAGCGTGACATGCTGACCCTTGCGCTCCACCTTGGCCTGGCCGATTGGCAGCGTGAACTCGTCATCTGTCGGGCAATCAAAGGTTTGGCCGTAGAGAATCTCGTTCTCCAGGAACACCACCGGATTCGGATCGCGGATGGCGGTGCGCAGCAATCCTTTGGCGTCCGCAGCCGACCAGGGGGCTACCACCTTCAGGCCCGGCACATGGGCATACCAGCTGGCATAGCACTGGCTATGCTGTGCGGCGACGCGGCTTGCCGCTCCGTTCGGCCCGCGGAACACGATTGGGCAGCCCATTTGTCCGCCCGACATGTAAAGCGTCTTGGCGGCCGAGTTGATGATTTGGTCGATCGCCTGCATGGCGAAGTTGAAGGTCATGAACTCCACAATGGGACGCAACCCGGCCATCGCAGCCCCCACTGCTAGGCCAGTGAAGCCGTGCTCGGTGATTGGCGTGTCGATGATGCGACGCGGGCCGAACTCGTCCAGCAGGCCCTGGCTGATCTTGTATGCGCCCTGATATTGCGCGACTTCCTCGCCCATCAGGAATACCGCCGGGTCTCGCTGCAGCTCCAGCGCCATGGCATTTCGCAGCGCGTCGCGCACGGTGGTGGGCGCGGTCGGTCCCCAATCTTTCTCCGGCGCGGCAGCAGCCATTGCTGGCACGACGTGGGATGCAACCTGCTCCGGCCGCTTCGGCTCCAGCTTCTGGGGAGCTTCGGCCATGGGCTTCTTCACCGCAGACCCATTATCCTCACTGCCCAGTTCGGCGATCGGCGTGTTGACGGCCACGCCTTCCGTGCCTTCCTCCACTAGGATGCGGGCCAGCGTGCCCTCGTCCACTGCCTCCACCTCCATGGTGGCCTTGTCCGTCTCGATCTCGGCGATCACATCTCCGGCGCGCACGTCCTCGCCCACCTTCTTGAGCCAGCGGGCCAGCTTGCCCTCTGTCATAGTGGGGGACAACGCCGGCATCAGCACCTGGGTGGACACGTATCTCAGGCCTCCAGCAGCACGTCGGTCCACAGCTCGCTTTCGGCGGGCTCCGGACTGGCCTGGGCGAACTCCGCCGCCTCCGCAATACGCGCCTTGATCGCCGTATCGACCTGCTTCAGCGCGTCTTCGTCCATGCCAAGCTCCAGCAGCTGATGCCGGGCATGCTCGATACAGTCGCACTCGCCACGCATCTTCTGGATTTCCTCGCGAGTACGATACTTGCCCGGGTCGGACATCGAATGACCACGATAGCGATAGGTCTTCATCTCCAGCAGGAACGGCCCCTGGCCGGCGCGGCAATGCGCCACCGCCATCTCCGCTGCCTGCCGCACCGCCTGGACATCCATGCCGTCCACGGCAGCGCTCGCCATGCTCCAGGGAGAGCCGTTCTGCGACAAGTCGCGCGAGGCAGTTGCCCGCTCCACGCTGGTGCCCATGCCATACATGTTGTTCTCGATGACGTAGATGCAGGGCAGCTTCATCAGCGCCGCCAGGTTAAAGCTCTCGAACACCTGGCCCTGGTTGGCGGCGCCATCGCCGAAATACGTGACGCACACCGCATCGTTCTCACGATACCAGTTGGCAAAGGCCAACCCGGTGCCCAGGCTTACCTGCGCGCCGACGATGCCATGGCCGCCAAAGAAGTTTTTCTCCCGGCTGAACATGTGCATCGAGCCGCCCTTGCCTTTGGAATAGCCGCCCGAGCGCCCCGTCAGCTCTGCCATCACCCCGCGCGGCTCCATGCCGGTCGCCAGCATATGGCCGTGGTCGCGGTAGGAGGTGATGACCTCGTCGCCGTCCTTGAGCGCGCCCTGCATGCCGACGACAACGGCTTCCTGGCCGATGTACAGGTGGCAAAAACCGCCGATCAGCCCCATGCCATAGAGCTGCCCCGCCTTTTCCTCGAAGCGGCGGATCAGCAGCATGTCATCATAGGCGCGCAGCAGGTCATCGCGCGTCATGAACGTGTTAGACGTCGGGCTCCGCTCGCCGTGCCCAGCCTGCTTGACCGCCTGATCCATCGGACCGCTCCCGTTTTCCCAAGCCTTCCACGTAGCGCCGCCCCGGAGCAGCGGCAAGGGAGCCGCTGGGCAAGAACCTTGCTGCGCAATGCCAAGCCATCTGCTGAGGCTGCCAAGCATATCACTTCATGCTAAGCCGCCTCCGATGTCTGACAAGCAGCCGCCCTCCCGCCTCATGCCCATCTTGGTGCTCGGCAGCCTCGTGCTGCTAGGGGTGCTGGCCTGGCTGCTGTTTCCCACGCTGCAAAGCTGGATTGCTGGGCAAGATTGCGTGGCCACCGGCCGCACCAACTGTCACTGACGGCATGGCGACCTGGTTCACCGCCGACACGCATTTTGGGCACGGCGCAGCACGCGGCTTCCACCGCCGCCCATTTGCCTCCCTATCTGAGATGGACGCGGCCATGATCGCTGCCTGGCAAGCAGCGGTCGCGCCAGGCGACGAACTGTGGCATCTCGGCGATTTCGCGGTAGGCCGCCAGGTGGACTTGGCGGCGCTGCTGGCTGTGCTGCCCGGTCGCAAGCATCTGGTCACCGGCAACAATGACCCGGCAGCCATCACCGCCCAACCAGGCTGGACCAGCGTGCAGGCCTACGCCGAAATCGTGGTGGACGGCACCGCCCTGGTGCTGTGCCACTATGCCTTTCGCACCTGGCGGGACATGACGCGCGGTGCCTGGAACCTACATGGTCACAGCCACGGCCGGCTGAAGCCTCAGCCGCGTCAGGCCGACGTGGGGGTGGATGCCTGGGGATTTCGCCCAGTAATGCTTGCACAAGTGATGGCGGGGCGTTGAATCTTCAGCCAATCGTGCGCACCACGCCGCCATCCACCCGCAGCGCAGCGCCAGACGTGGCGGAGGCCTGCGGAGAACAGACATAAACCACCATGTTAGCGACCTCTTCCGCCGTGGCCATACGACCAATCAGGGACGTAGAGCGCATCTCCTTGACGAATTTCCGGCCTGCCTCAGCAGGATCGCTGCCGTTCATCATCACGCCAGTGCCTTCGGTCAGCGTGGGCCCCGGCAGCACCGCGTTGACCGTGACACCGGTGTTGGCCATCGACTCCGCAAGGCCGCGAGAGACGGCAAGCTGGGCCGTCTTGGTCATGCCATAATGGATCATCTCCTTCGGGATGTTCAGCCCCGACTCGCTGGAGATGAACACCACCCGCCCCCAGCCGGCGGCGACCATGCCCGGCAGGTAGGCACGCGACATCCGCACGCCGCTTAACACGTTGGTTTCAAAAAAGCGCAGCCACTCCGCATCTACAATCTCGGCGAATGACGCCTGCTCAAAGATGCCAAGATTATTGACCAGGATGTCCGCGGATTGCACCTGCTTCAAGAAAGCGGCCACGCCGTCTGCGGTCGAGAGGTCAGTTGCGACGCCCTGGACTGACGCCTCTGGTGTCCGCGCCAGCACCGCATCGACTGCTTCCTGAACGCGCTGCTCAGTACGTCCGTTTACCGTCACGGCAGCGCCAGCGGCGGCTAGGCCCTGGGCAATACCAAGGCCGATTCCGCCGGTGGAGCCGGTGACGACTGCACGACGTCTAGACAGATCAATCCTTATTTTTCCGCGCCCCAGCGTCATTCGGGTGCAACGCGCCGTGTTGGGTGTGGTTGGCTCTAGTACCGCCGCAGCAGCCCAACCAGCCGGCCCTGCACTTTTACCCGGTCCGCTGGAAAAATCCGTTCCGGGTATTTTGGGTTGGCCGGTTCCAGCACGATCATGCCGCCGCGCCGCCGCAGCCGCTTCAGCGTCACTTCCGACTCGTCCACCATCGCCACCACGATCTGGCCGTTCTCCGCAGTGTCGCCCTTACGAATGATGACGGTATCCGTGTCCAGGATTCCTGCATCAACCATCGAATCGCCAGCCACTTCCAGCGCGTAATGGTCCCCAGCGCTCAGCATGGCCATCGGCACCTCGATATGGCTGCCGCCGTCCCGCAGTGCCTCGATCGGCTGACCGGCGGCGATCCGGCCATAAAGCGGCAGTTGCACAGCAGCGGCATCCGTCGCCGCGCGTACACCGGCTAGCCGGTTGCCGGTGAAATCTCCCCGGATCACGTTCGGTGCAAACGCTCCCTCCTCGGCACGGGCGGAGACGGTGCCCGTCTCTGGCAAGCGCAACACTTCCAACGCCCGTGCCCGGTGATGGTGGCGGCTCAGGAAACCGCGTTCCTCCAGCGCCGAGATCAACCGGTGGATGCCGGATTTAGAACGCAGGCTAAGCGCTTGCTTCATCTCTTCAAACGAGGGCGAAAACCCAGTCGTCCGCAGGTGATGGTCGATGAAAATCAGCAACTCGTGCTGCTTACGCGTCAGCATCGCAAACTCCGCAGGAACAAACCATAAACTCGTTCTATATTGGTTCCCGAAGCGCCGTCAAGCATGTTTCTACAACCCGAGCGTGTCGAGCCGGATGACCTCGACTTCCGCCCCGACCGGCAGTGCCGAGGCATGCGGGGCCCGCAGCACGAGCGCATCTGCCCGGGCCAGCAAGCTCAACATCCCCGAATCCTGGCGGGCAAACGGCGTTGCCACCAGCAGCCCACCCGTCTCCACCGCGAGAGTCGCCCGCAAGTGGTCCGCCCGGCCATCATTCTGTCTCAGGGCTGCGCCTAGCACGGCCCGCTCCGTCCGCGGCGCAGCGGCAGGCAAGCCGCCCAGCACGTCCAGGGAAGGAAGCAGGAACAGCGCGGCACAGATCAGCGCGGAAACCGGGTTGCCCGGCAGTCCCAGCACCGGCCTGTCCGCCACCCGGCCGGCAATCAGTGGCTTGCCGGGGCGCATGGCAATTTTCCAGAAATCCAGTTCAAAGCCGCGTTCCGCCAGCGCCGCTTGCACCAAGTCATGCTCACCCACGCTGGCACCGCCCGTAGTCACCAGCATGTCCGACCCGCCTAGCCCGTCCACCGCCGCAGCAATAGCCGCCCGGTCATCGCGCGCCACCGGCAGGATCACCGGCTCGCCACCACCGGCGCGCACCAGGGCAGCAATAGCGTGGGAGTTGGAGCTGACGATGCCGCCGAGTCCTATGGGCTCGCCCGGCATGGAAATCTCATCTCCCGTGGCAAGGATGGCCACGACGGGGCGGCGGTGCATGCTGAGCCAGGGATAATTGGCTGCGGCCGCTAACCCTATATCCCGCGCGCCCAACCTGCGGCCCGGCTGCAACAGCACATCCCCAGCGCCAAAATCCTGCCCGGCGCGGCGGATGTGCCGCCCCACGACGCACGCCTCGCCCACCTTGACCAAGTCTCCCGCACGAATCGCGTCTTCCTGTAGCAAGATGGTGTCCGCGCCGGCAGGAACCACGCTGCCAGTAAACAGCCGCACCGCCTCACCCGGCCCGACCTGACCGCCATATGGATGGCCCGCGGGAGCTGACCCGGCAACGCGCAGCACGGCTCCCAATGCGGCGTCAGTGGCGCGCAGGGCGTAACCGTCCATGGCTGACACGTCTGCGGGCGGCTGCGTCAGCCGAGATACGACTGGTGCCGCCAGCACGCGGCCCCAAGCCTGCGCCAACGCCACTGTCTCGGCCGGCACGGGCCGCAGCGGCGCCAGGATGCGGGCGCGCGCCTCGGCCACGCTCAGCACAGGATGCTCACGCCTGGCTGAACGAGCCTGACTTGCCGCCGTCCTTGTGGACCACGCGCAGGCCATCGATCTGCATGGCGCGGTCAATTGCCTTGCACATGTCGTAAACCGTCAGCGCGGCGACGCTGGCGGCGGTCAAGGCCTCCATCTCCACTCCGGTGCGCCCTGTGGTCCGTACGGTGGCAGTGATGTCCACCGCGCCATCGCCAGGTTCCAGGTCCAGGGTAATGGCGGAGATGGGCAGTGGATGGCACAACGGGATCAACTCGGCAGTGCGCTTGGCGGCCATGATGCCGGCCAGGCGGGCAGTGCCCAGCACGTCGCCCTTCTCAGCCACACCCGCCGCGACCACCGCCAGCGTGGCGGGCAGCATCACCACGCGGACACGGGCGGTCGCAGTGCGGTCAGTTTCGGGCTTATCCGACACATCCACCATGATGGCTCGGCCAGCCCCATCGAAATGCGTCAGGCTCATGAGGCGCAAGTTCCCAACAAGTCGTGCACGGCAGTGCCCAAATCGGCCTGGCGCAGCAGGCTTTCACCGACAAGAAGGCATTGCGCTCCCACCTCGCCAAGCCGCTTGACGTCCTCACGAGTACGTATGCCGCTCTCCGTGATGAACAGCCGGTCGGGAGGAATGAATGAGGCAAGTTGGATTGTTGTCTCCAAGTCGGTCTGCAAAGTCCTGAGATTGCGATTATTCACCCCGATCAGCGGTGTTTGCAGCCCGAGCGCCCGCTGTAGTTCGGCCCAATCATGCACTTCGACCAGGACATCCATGTCCAAATCGCGGGCCGTTCCTTCCAGCTCAATCGCCATCTCGTTACTCAACGCGGCCATGATGAGCAGCACGCAATCAGCCCCCATCCAGCGGCTTTCGTAGATTTGCCAGGGTTCGAGCATGAAGTCCTTGCGCAGCACCGGCAGCTTAGTCGCGGCACGAGCTGCGCGAAGATGAGCGGCATCACCGTGGAAGTAGGGGCCGTCGGTCAGCACCGACAGACAGGTAGCTCCAGCTGACTCGTAAGCGCGAGCGATGGACGCCGGGTCGAATTCGGGGCGGATCAGGCCACCGGAAGGCGACGCTTTCTTGATCTCGGCAATCAGGCCGCAACGTCCGTCTGCCACCGCAGCCTTGAGAGCGCCGCCGAAGCCCCGCACCGGCTGATGCGCCTCCACGATTTTGCGGCGCAGCGCCGCCAGCGGCAGCATGTGCTGCCGCTGCTGCACCTCCGTCAGGGTGTCGGCGCAGATTCGGGCCAACACGTCCGGCATGGCTTGGTCCATCGCTGCCTCTCTTCAGGCCGTCGCACGCCGCAGGCGCTCCAGCACTGCCAACGCAGCCCCGCTGTCGATGCTGGCGGCCGCTTGCACGGCGCCCTCCAGCAATGTCGTAGCATGGCCTGCCACCACCAACCCCGCAGCCGCATTCAGCACGGCCGTGTCGCGATAGGCGCTTCGCGCGCCTCCCAGCAACGCCAGCAACGCCCTGGCGTTCTCCACTGAGCCGCCGCCGCGGATCGCCTCCACAGGAGCCTGGGGCAAGCCTGCCTCTTCCGGCAGCACCGTATGCGTGGCAATGTGGCCACCTTCCAGCACCACCACCTCATTCGGCCCAGCCAGAGTCAGCTCGTCCAGTCCCTGGCCGTGCACCAGCCAGGCATGCGTGGTGCCGAGCGCTGCCAAGGTTTCTGCCATCGGCCGCGCCCAGGCTGGGTCGAACACGCCGATCAGCTGTCGAGTGACCCGAGCCGGGTTGGCCATCGGCCCCATGAGGTTGAAGATCGTGCGCGTGCCAAGCTCCATTCGCGCCGCCGCCGCATGGCGCAATGCCTTGTGGTGGTTAGGCGCGAACAGGAACATGCAGCCGGCCGATTTCAATACGCTGGGCAACCGCTCCAGCTTCACATCCACGTTCACGCCCAGCGCAGTCAGCACATCGGCTGCTCCGGTGCGGGAGGACGAGGCGCGGTTGCCGTGCTTGGCCACGGGCACGCCCAGCCCGGCCAGCACGAAGCTGACCGCAGTGGACACGTTCAGCGTGCCGATGCCATCCCCGCCCGTGCCGCACACATCCACTGCACCCGGCGGCGCTTCGACCGGGTGCATCCTCGCCCGCATGGCCCGCACCGCGCCAACCAGTTCGGCCACCGTCTCACCCCGGCCACGCAGCAGCATCAGCAAGCCGGCAATTTGCGCCGAGGTCGCTTCGCCGGACATGATGATACCGAACGCCGCGTCCGCTTCTGCCTCCGCCAGCGTTTCGCCGCGGGCTAGTTGGGCGATGAATGGCTTGAGCGCCTGCATCATCGGGAAGATCAGGCGGCATGACGCGGCGCGTTGGCTCCGCGGGCGATGGCCAGGAAATTCGCCAGGATTTCCACGCCGCATTCAGACGCGATGCTTTCCGGATGGAACTGCACGCCGAACACCGGCAGCACACAGTGCCGCAACCCCATTATCAGCCCGTCTTCGGTCCAGGCGGTCACTTCAAGCTCTGATGGCAACGTGGCGCGCTCAACGATCAAGCTGTGATAGCGTGCCGCCTGGAACGGGCTCGGCAGGCCGGCGAAGATGTCGGAGCTGGCGTGCTCCACCCGCCCCACCTTGCCGTGCATCGGCACTGGGGCTCGTGTCACGGTTCCGCCGAAAGCCTGCCCGATCGCTTGGTGGCCAAGGCAAACCCCAAGCATCGGCACCCGCCCAGCCGCGGCGGCAATCAGCTCTAAGCAGATGCCCGCCTGATCCGGAGCGCATGGACCCGGCGAAAGCACGATGGCCTCCGGCGCCAGGCTCAGCGCGTCCCCGACCGACAACGCGTCGTTGCGGCGAACCTCGCAAGCAGCGCCGACCCGGCCGATGAGATGGAACAGATTGAAGGTGAAGCTGTCGTAGTTGTCGATCAGCAGGATCATGCGGCGCTGTATCGCGCGCGGCGCCGGGCAGGGTCAATGTACAGGGTGGCAAATGGCTTGGTGCTGCTGGAGGGGATTGAACTCTCGACCTCTCCCTTACCAAGGGAGTGCTCTACCACTGAGCTACAGCAGCGTTTACGCCAGAACGCCGGCGCTTTCCTAGACTCGCTGCTGGCCGGGCGCAACCCTCGGCGCAGGCCGTGCGCCTCAGGCGATGGCGCATCGTGCGACGGAGCGCGGGTGGCAGATGAGCTGCGGCTGGGGCGACATGCGCTGCTTTCCGCCCCACCCGTCGGTCCAAATAGCGGTGAGACCGGGACAGGCGAAGATCACGACTCAGCAAGGCGAGCAAATGCGAGAGGGGCGGGATTGCTCCCGCCCCTCTCGACCAAGCCTTGACGATGGCTCAGTGCGCCGAGCGATGCCGGCTGGCGTGAGGCGCTGCCGCTCCATGGCCGGACATCTGCTGCAGGGTCTGCAAGCTCGTCTGTATGGATGGCAAGCTGCTCGTGGCGAATGCCTTGAGATCGGCATCCTGGCCATTCGCGATCTCGTCCTGGAACGTCGAGCTTGCGAACTGGAAGATGCCCGTCTCGCCGCGGAGGTACTCGCGGTCGAAGGCTGCGGGCTTCGCAGCGCTCAGCTTGGCCATCAAATCCTGCATCATCTGCGGCGCCGTGGTGTCCGGCGTCACGCCCTTGCTCTGCGCGATGGTCTGCAGTTGCTGCAAGCTCGACATGTCGGCGTCAATCTCAGAGGCTGCGAACGCCTTGACCCGCGGCGAGCGGGCCTTGGTGGCGGCCAGCTGGTTGATCTGCTGGTCAGCCGTGGTGCCGCCGACCACGGTGTTCAGGAACATCTGGTCCGCCGCGGCCAAGGGCGGCGGCGTGGGAGCCGGCGCGGGAGCAGGCGTGCTGGTGGCGCAGGCGGCGAGCGGCAGCAGGGCAAGGCCGAGTAGCCAATGGGCGGAACGTTTCACAGCGAGCACTCCTGGGATATGGTCGTGAGAAGGTTTAACGCCTTCGGGGCGTTTTCGTTCACGATCGCTTCATGCCTATCGGGTATGCCGGAAACGTTCCACGGCGGCAACTAGGGATCGGCGGATGCCCGGCTCCAGAGCCGAGTGCCCTGCATCCGGGATCACCGTCAGCCGCGCGGAGGGCCAGGCTGCCGCCAGCTCGAAGGCGGTGCGCGCCGGGCAGACCATGTCGTAGCGCCCCTGCACGATCTCCCCTGGCAGGTGCCCGACCAATCCCATGCGGCCGAGCAGGCCCTCGGTCGGCAGGAACAGGTTGTTGATGAAGTAGTGCGCCTCGATCCGCGCCAGGCCGAGCGCCGTGCGGTCCTGCGCGAACGAGGCAACGGTGTCGGGGCTGGGCAACAAGGTGGAGCAGGAGCCTTCATACACCGACCAGGCGCGCGCTGCGGACATATGGATGGCCGGGTCGGGATGGTTCAGGCGCTTCAGGTAGGAGCCGAGCACGTCGCCTCGCTCGTCCTCCGGCAGGTATTGCAGGAACTGCGCATGCGCGTCCGGGAAAATGGCCGCAAGCCCGTGCAGGAACCACTCGACCTCCACCGGCCGGCCAAGGAACACGCCGCGCAGCACCAGCCCGGCCACACGGTCGGGGTGCGCCTGCGCGTAGGCAAGCGCCAGGGTCGAGCCCCAGGAGCCGCCGAACAGCAGCCAGCGCTCCAGGCCCAGATGGCGGCGCAACTGCTCGATGTCGCCCACCAGGTCATCCGTGGTGTTGGCCACCAGGCTGCCGAGCGGGCGGGACCGCCCGGCGCCGCGCTGGTCGAAGATCACCACGCGCCAGAACGCCGGGTCGAAGAAGCGGCGGTGCACCGCCCCCGCCCCCGCTCCGGGCCCACCGTGAAGGAACAGCACCGGCTGGCCTCGCGGATGGCCCACCTGCTCCCAATACATGACGTGGCCGCCGGAGACGGGCATGTAGCCCGTCTCGAACGGCCCGATCTCAGGAAAGAGGTCTCCACCACGGGGCATGGCACAGTGATATCGCGGGCAGGCCCCCGGCGGAACACAAGCTAGGAAGGATTGAGGGGTTGTTTCGATTGTGGATCGGACTGGGTGGGCTGTACGGCGCTGGAGCGGTGGGCATGGCGGCTGCGGCAGCCCACGCGCTGGGCGGGCTGTCCCCGGCCATGCTGCGCGTCGTCGACAGCGGCATCCAGATGCAGGGCTGGCACGCGCTCGCGCTGGTGGCGACCGGGGTGTGGGCGGAGCGCCGCGGCGGGCTGCAGCCTTGACAGGCTGCGCGTCAACGGGCGCGAAGTTCGCGCGCAACCGCCCGCGCCAGCGGCTGCACGATGACGCGCACGCCGGCGGCGTTGGGATGAAGGT
>CAXTTH010000016.1:0-2553 GCA_964247035.1 uncultured Acetobacteraceae bacterium | reverse complement strand
GGTGTGGGCGGCGCGCCGCGGCGGGCTGGCGCAGGGGGCGGGAGCGGCGTTCGCCGTAGGCACGGCCCTGTTCTGCGGCGCAGTGTACGCGTTCGGGATCGGCGGCGTCTCCCTGGCTGCCGTAGCGCCGACGGGCGGCCTGCTGCTGATCGCCGGCTGGCTGCTGCTGGCCGCCTCTGCCGCCCTTCCCGCCCGCGGCTGATCTTCGGGTGATACACAGCGCCTATCTGGCCGCCGCCGGGTTCGAGGCGGCGCTGGGCGAGGAGCTGGCCCGTGCCGGAGCAGCGGTCGAGGCATGGCACGGCCGGCTGGCATTGTCCCCGGACCCGCCCCGGCCGAGCGTCTGGGCGCTGGATGTGTGGACTGCGCCAGTGGAGCTGCACGCCCCGTCCGTGGGAGCGGCGGCCGATGCCTTGCGGGCGATGCAGCGCAACTGGTCCGGCTACGCCGCAGGATTCCACCGCCGCTCCGCCCTGATCGCCGGGCGCCTGCCGCCAGTGCGTGCCCGCCCGCTGGTGTTCCCGGAGCCGGCGCCTGCTTCCCATCTCGGCGCCTGGACGCTGCTGGCGCCCGACCGGCTGCTGGCCAGCCCGGCCAAGAGCAGCCCATTCCCGGCCGGCGAGCCAATTTTCGTCGAGGACCGCGCCGGCCCGCCCTCGCGCGCCTACCTCAAGCTGTGGGAGGCCTGCACGCGATGGGGCGCCTGGCCACAGCCGGGCGAGGCCTGCCTGGACCTCGGCGCATCGCCCGGCGGGTGGACCTGGGCGCTGGCCCAGCTGGGCGCTGACGTGCTCGCCATCGACCGCGCGCCGCTCGACCCGGCGGTGGCCGCCATGCCCGGCGTGCGCTGGCACGAGGGCAGCGCCTTCGCCGTCGAGCCGTTCGCGGTGGATTGGCTGCTCAGCGACGTGATCGCCTACCCGGACGCGCTGCTGGCAATGGTGCGACGCTGGGTGGAAAGCGGCCTGGCAAGGCGGATCGTCTGCTCGGTGAAGCTGCAAGGCGAGACCGACCACGCCGCGGTGGGCGCCTTCCGGGCCATTCCGGGCGGGCAGGTGGCGCACTTGCTGCACAACAAGCACGAGGTGACGTTCTTTTGGAGCCAACCGCGCCAGGGGAGTTAACCTGCCGTGGAACCCGGAGGGGACAAGCCATGCGCTTCCTGTTGATCGATGGACACCCCGATGAAGGCCGGCTGGTCAGCGGCCTGCTCAGTCACTACGCCGCCTCGCTCCCGGCGGCAGACGCCGTGGAGAGCATTGCGCTGCGCGACCTCGCCTTCGATCCCAACCTGCGGCGCGGCTACGACGCCGAGCAGCCGTGGGAGCCGGACGTGCGCCGGGTCGCGGCGGCGATGGACGCGTGCGACCACCTGGTGTTCGCCTTCCCGCTCTGGTGGGGTGGCGAGCCGATGCTGCTGAAAGGCTTGCTGGACCGCTTGCTCGTGCCCGGCTTCGCCTATCGCTACCGCAAGAACAGCCAGTTCTGGGATCGGCTGCTGGCCGGGCGGTCGGCGGACGTGATCGTGACCATGGACACGCCGCCCTGGTATCTGCGCCTTGTTTACGGAGACCCGGTGGCCCGCCGCTGGCGGCGGCAGGTGCCGGGGTTCTGCGGCATCGCCCTCGTCCGCATCCTCCGGTTCGGGCCGACCCGGCGCGGGCAAGCCAAGAAGCGCATCGAAGGCTGGCGAGCTGAGGTGGCAAAGGCCGCCGCGACCGCGGCAGCCCTGAAGCGGGGCAGCAAACCCGATCCACGCCAACGCGGGCCGTTCGCTCAAGCGATGGAGGAGCGTCAGTCCTGACAAGCGCAGCCGCTCACCGCCAGCACTCGACCCTGACGGTGAACTTGCGCGCGAGGTCGCCGACCGCCGGGGCGCTCAAGCTGCCGCGGCCTGCGGCTTGGTCCAGGCGAACGTGGTTCGTGTCGAGGAACTCCCGCGCGACGTCGCTTTTGATGGCGAAGTTGGCGTTCTCGCTAAGGACGCCGAAGTTCGCCAAGGCAGCCCCGCTGAGGCCAAGCGTTGCGACCCCGACGACCCGCCCGGCATCGTCAAGCACCGGGCCGCCGCTGTTGCCGGACTGGATCGGGTTGCTGAACTCCAGTTGCCGAGTGTCGCCCCGCAAGCCCGCCAACGCCGTGAGCGATCCCGTCGTGACCGCCATCTCGGGCGAGACAATGCCGGCCAAGGGAAAGCCTGTCACCACCAGCGCCTCGCCCGGGTGCAACCCGCGGCTGTCGCGGAACTTGGCCCATGCCGGCCAGCGCCGCTCGGTTTTGAGCAGCAGCAGGTCGTTGGCGGCATCGGCGGTGACGATGGCGGCCCCGCCCGCGCTGCCGCCTGCCTCGGCAACCCGCACGTCGGGGCAGTTTGCGGCGACGTGGTTGTTGGTCAGGACATGGCCCTGCGCGTCCAGCACGATCCCGCTGCCGCTGGTGAACAGCCGGCGGGCGCCGGCCGGGCCCGCCCCCCCCCCCCCCCCCCCCGCGGCGGGCCCCCCGGGTGGGGGCGGGCCCCACCCCGCCCCCCCCGCCCGCCCCCCCCCCCGGCCC
>CAXTTH010000015.1:605-17291 GCA_964247035.1 uncultured Acetobacteraceae bacterium | reverse complement strand
AACCTATGCCGCCTATGCGGAAAAGTTCAGGACTATCTTTGGTTAGAACTCTCAAGTAAGATATGGTACAATTCTAAGCGTTGCAGAAGTGCACTGCCAAAAGTGCAAGTCATTGTTGCAAATGTCTTCGAGTGCAGTAGGCGGGGAAACCGACACCAGGACCGACCGTTCAGCGTCGGTCAGGTCACTTCCATGGTGCAGCTCTATGCGGCTATGCTGCGTAGAGTGGCTGGGGTTTACCTAGGGCTTTCCCAGCTAATTCGGTCTCGACACCCCATTGGAAGCACACTTTGCCCAGCCATCCAATCTCTACCCCACCCGTTGCAGCCGCATTCCGAGACGGACACTTGAGGGCAGCATCGTGGTGCTGACGCACCTGGACGCGGGTGGGCTGTTATCTCGACAGGCGGTGGTTACAGCTGCCCAGGCCCGGCGCGATCGCGCCCGCTTGATGGCAGTGCGGGCTGAAACGGCAGCATTGCGCCAGCGTGTGGAGGAGTTGGAGCGGAGCCCATCCCGGCGGTTCCTGACACCGATGCGGCGCTCCGTGCAGGCCGTTCTGTCATTGGCGCGGGCGTTGCGCAGGGTCCCGGCATCGCCGGCGGCGGCGCTTGAGACGGGTCGAGGCATGGCCTTGGTCATCGACAATGAATGGCCCCAGCCGGACCGGGACTCTGGTTCGATGGACATTGTCAATCTGATGACCGCATTGCGCCGATTAGGCTTTGACGCTGTGCTTGCGGCGGGCAATCAGCATTCCGGGCTTCAGCTGAACCGTGACCAGTTGGAAGCAACCGGAATGCGTTGCCTGCGGCCTGAAGACGCGCCGACAGTTTCGGACTGGATTCGGGTGCACGGCTCGGCGGTGGATCTTTGCGTGCTATGCCGAGTGTATTGCGGCGGCGCGTTCTTGGAGCAAGTGGAGCATGACTGCCGTTTTGCCCGCCTGATGTTCAATACGGTGGACTTGAACTTCCTGCGCGAGGAGCGCCGCGCGCAGATGCTGGGAGACGAGGCGCTTGGCACCGTTATCGATGGGATACGGGAACGTGAGCTGCACGTGATCCGCCGCTGTGATGCAACTATCGTCGTCTCGGACGCGGAAGCCGAATTGCTCTCTATCCTGGCGCCCGCATGCAATGTTGTGCAGCTGCCGCTTGCCCGGCCGCTCCGACCGCCGGTGACCTCGTTCGAGAGGCGGAGCGGGATCGGCTTTGTCGGTGGTTTCGCCCACGCGCCGAACGTGGACGCCATGCGATTTTTCCTGGCGGAGGTCTGGCCGCATGTCTGCCGCGACCTGCCGGGTTGCGAACTGACGATCGTGGGGGCCGATGCCCCACCGGACCTGCTTGCCGGGTCTGGTGGGCCTGTGCAGCTGCTGGGTCATCTGCCCGACATCGGGCCGTGGTTGGAGCAGATTCGCCTGACAATCGCGCCCTTGCGGTTTGGCGCGGGCGCCAAGGGCAAAGTCGCCTCAAGCCTCGCGGCGGGCGTTCCCTGCGTGGCGACCCCGGTGGCGGTGGAGGGCATGGCGCTGGACGGAGCAGGCGTGGTGGTTGGCGCGACGCCGGACCAGTTCGCCGCCGCCATCCATGACCTCTACAACGACTCTGGCCGGTGGCGTGAGCTTTCGGATTCAGCGCTGTCTTTTGCCCGAAGAAACTTGTCCGAGCAGGCATGGCAGGATCGGCTTGATGCAGCGCTCATCCGACTTGGGCTATAAGCCGGTTGTTGCCGCGTGTGCCGGAAGGCGGCCTGCCACGCGCCACCGCCATATCGCTTGCGGCCCTTTTGGGCACTCGCCTCATGCTTAGCGCCGTTGGCGGTTTCTCGCTGGCCGCTACAAATCAACCCGTGCATTGGCTCCAGATGTGGGTCCAGTGGGATGCAAACTATTATCTCTCGATCCTGTCCGGGGGTTATCACGAACCAGAGGTCGTGACGGGACACGAGACAGGGCAGTCGAACCTGAACTTTTTCCCGCTGCTGCCTGCGCTCACGCGCCTGGTTCAGTTCTTCGTGGCTCCGCCAACTATCGCTGGTTTGCTGGTGACCAACGCGGCCCTGCTCGCGGCGTCCATCGGTTTGCACCTGGCGGCAGCGCGCCGCTCCGGCGTGGTTGCAGCGGACTGGGCCGTGCTGTCGCTAATGGCCTTGCCAGGGTCTTTCATCCTCTCCGGTTTCATGACCGAGTCTCTATTCCTCGCAATCTCGATTTGGTCATTCGAATTTTGGCGGATGGGGCGCGTCGGTTCGGCTGTCGCGATTGGGGCCTGGCTGTCGGTGACGCGGCTGACGGGCATTATCGCTCCGGTTGCCTTCGCGTTGGAGTGGCTGCTGGCGCGCTTCCGCGGCCAGCAAGCAAGCTATCAAAGCCTGCTCGCCTTGACCCTGATGGTGCTTCCCCTGCTCGGCTTCTTCTTTTACATGGCCTGGCTGACCGGAGACGGGCTTGCTCCGCTGCACAGCCAGTTTGCGTTTTGGCAGCACAAGCTCGACTTCCCATTGGCAAACTTCACCTTGTTCGCCACCTCTGAGCAACCACGGCTAATCCTACAGTCCACGGTCGGTTTAGCGCTCCTGATGGTGCTTGTCTGGTCTGTCCGCGCGTTCACGCCCGGAGAGCTCGTGTTCGTGTCGGTAAGCATCCTCAGTTTCGCCTCGTCCAGTTCGGCAAGCCCCTCGCTGTTGCGATACATGATCTCGTTATACCCGCTGCATTTCGCGATGGGTCGCCTTGCTGGGCGGCATTTAATCGGCCGGCTTCTCCTGGTTTTGCTGGCGCTGTTAAATGGTGCGCTGATGATGCTATGGGTTCGCGGTGGCGACGCACTTATCTGAGATGTTCAAGCGCGGGCTGGACGAACCAAGCGAGAGATGGGCGCTTCTGTCCTGCATCGCCATCAGTTTGTCATGCTGCATGGCATTGGCGTGGCTGCAATGGAGCGCCGATCCGGTGGATGCCCGCTTCTACCAGCACCGCCTCTCGTTCGGCTTGGCCAAGTTGCAGCAATACCCTTTACCGGTCAGCCAAGCCGTTCCGCTGGTGGTCTCTGGCCAGCCAAACGAGCGGATCGTCTTTGGGCTGGGCTGGTCAGCCCCCGAAGCCTGGGGAGTTTGGACCAATCAGGCTCAGGCCCTCTTGTTCGTGCGCCTTCCGGACAAGTTGCCCTGTGCTCTGCGCCTGCATGTCGAGGGTGCGGTGAACTTAGGTGTTCGTCAGCAGGACCATGTCGATGTTGCTCTTGGCAAGCATGATCCCGCTCGGTTCGATCTGCATGCTCCGGAGTTCCATCTCGACCTGCCGGTCTCACCGGCTTGGGCCGACGCCGACAGAGTCCTCCGGATCGCCTTCCAGACGCTCCCGCCTGCCATGGTGCCGGGCAGTCGAGACCCGCGTCAGCTTGGGTTGGCTGTGCGCTCGATCGGCTTGTTCCCCGGCCCGGGTTCCACAACCGCGACCGGCCAGGACGATTTGTCATGTTCGGCTGAGATGCGGCCTTGAACACCTGCTTCCCGCCTAAACCGTGCGAGCACGTCGCCGTTTCTTATCAGAGGTGCCTCCTGTGAGCGCGCAAAGCACAGCAGACCAGCCAATTTCCTTGATGCGGCGATTGATGCTTCCGCATGACTTCCCGTTCCCATTCCTCGACACTGCCATCGCGTCCGGCGACACGATGTTCAATGGACAAGCGGACCAATACCTCAGCGTTGCGGTGTCGGCGCTGGCCTGCATCGAACGCGTCTTGGATGGCCGTGTGCCCGGCTCCATCTTGGACCTTCCTTGCGGCTGGGGCCGGGTGGCGCGCATCTTGCGCGCCCGCTACCCCGGAGCAAGCCTTGCCGTTTGCGACATAGACCCGGCAGCCGTTGGATTCGTGGCCCGCACCTTCGACGCCGAGGCGTTGGTCTCCACGGATGACTTGCGGCATCTGCAATTGCCGGGCGGCTATGACCTGATCTGGGTCGGCTCCCTCGTCACCCACCTGAGCGAGGAGCAGAGCGTCGCGCTGCTGCGGACCTTGGCATCGGCGCTGTCGGGCGAGGGAGTGCTGGTGGTCAGCTCGCATGGGCCGCCCATCACTCCGGCGCTGACCAGCTGGGGATATGGCCTGCCGCCTCCCGCGGTGGCCGGATTGCTGGACGATTACGTGGCACGCGGCTACGGCCACCGCGGTTACGGCGGCAGCACTGGATACGGCATCTCCCTCACGGATCGGAGCTGGTGGCGCCGAACCATGCCCAGCCTGGGCTTGGCGGTCGAGCAGTATGACCCGCAGGCATGGGATGGCCATCATGACATCGTTGTGCTGCGCCGGGGCAGCGGGGCTGCTGAAACCGAGCTCAGCCCCCCCGCGGAACGCGAGCGGGTTGCCGCCTATGATCCCGTGATGCAGGTGTTCGATGCCGACTTCTACCTTCGCACCTACCCCGACGTGGCGACGGCCATCGGCAAAGGAGAGGTGCCTTCCGCCTTTGCGCACTATGTGCAGGCTGGGCGCGGAGAAGGGCGCCTCACTCATCAAGAGCCGGGCGATGACATGGTGCCACTGCTTCCCGAGCGGTTCGACGAGAGTTGGTACCTTTCAGCCAATCCCGACGTGCGGGATGCCGTGGTGGGCGGCCATATCCAGTCCGGCCTGCAGCATTACAGGACATGGGGCCGGCGAGAGGGCCGCCAGCCCTCCAAGGGCGGCATGGCGACCCTGACGGAGCAAGAGCGGCAGGAGCGGTCTGCCGCCGCCTGGTCGGCGAACCCGGCGGACGCCCAGGGCTGGTACTGGATGGCCCACCCCATGGTGCGGGCGCGCGTCAACGCGTTCGCCTCCGGGGACCCAGCCATCGACAGCTACGGGCGGCTCAAGCAAGTCCTGCAAGCCCGTGGCGTGACGCTGCCGCTCGGGCGCGCCGTCTCCCTGGGCTGCGGCTTCGGTGCCTTGGAGCGCGGCCTTGCCGCCGAAGGTATCATCGAGGAGATCGACGCCTACGACATCGCGCCAGCCGCCATCGCCGAGGCGCGCCGCTTGGCCGCCGCCGCCGGGTTGCGGGGGCTGCGCTACCATGTGGCCGACCTGGAGACGATGGCCTTCCCGCCCGCGGAGGTGGACGTGGTCTTCGCGCACTCCTCCGTCCACCACGTGGAACGCCTGGAACAGTTGTTCGCCGCCGTGGCAGCCATGCTCAAGCCCGGCGGCCTCTTTCACCTGAACGAGTTCGTGGGCCCGACCCGGTTCCAGTGGACCGAATCGCAGATGGCGCTGGTGAACCGGTTCCTCGGATCCTTGCCGCCCCGGTTGCGGCGGCTGCCGTCCGGGCAGCCCCGCCCGTTGCAGGCCCGTCCCACCGTGGCGGCCATGATCGCCGCCGACCCCAGCGAGTCGGTCCGGTCCAGCGACATCATCCCGGTCCTGCGCGAGCAGTTCGACATCCTGGAGATGCGTGAGCTGGGCGGCGCGGCGCTGCACCTGGGCTTGGCCGAGATCGCCCAGAACTTCGACCCGAAATCAGCGGAAGACCAAGCCATTTTGCACGCCTTTTTCGCCGCCGAGGACCAGGCCATGCGCGATGGCGTCGTCGGCAGCGATTTTGCGGTCATCACCGCCGTTGCCCGCCGCTCATCCACCCCGGCCCGAACGGAGCCTAAAACGCCGATGCCCTCCCTCGCTACGCGCCTGTCGATGCTGTTCCCTCCCGCGCGCCGGCTGCACGAGGCGGTTCAAACCTTGAACAGCTCCACCGCCCGGCTGTCGGCCGAGAACCAGGCACTCCGCTCGGACCAGGCGGCCATGCGGTCCAGCCAAGCCGAGCTGGCGATGCGGCTCGGCCCCCCGGCTGCATCCCCGCCCCCACCCAAGGCTGCATCAGTTGAGCCGGACACGGGCGAGGTTGATCGGTTGATCGGGCGGGAGATGCAGAGCGCATCGCTCCGCCATCTGCCGTTCCTGCCCGGCCATATCGAGATGACGGATGCCGGGTTGCGGGTCGAGGGCTACGCGGGCGCGCTGGAAGGCCTGACGGAGGCCATGGCCTTCTTCGTCAACGGACGCCGGTTCAACCAAGTGGAGTATCCGGTGCTGGACCCGGAGCTTGCCGCCCGCTTCACAGAGGTGCGGGGCATGGGTTTCGTGACGCGGATGACGATGACGGAGCACCTGGACGAGATCAGGGCGGCCATGTTTTGGCGGCTGGATGCATCCCCGACCGGCCACTACAGCCCGCATAACTGGCGCCAGGCCATCCACTTCAAGAACCCGGCCTATGAACGCTACCCGTTGCCGCCCGAGGGGAACATCAAGCGGGTGATCGGCGACACCAGCGCGGTCCGCTTCGCCATGGGCGGCGCCATGATCTTCAAGAACATCGAGCACTACCTGGGCGAGCAAGGGCTTCGCTGGTCCGACTTCCCGCGCATCCTGGACTGGGGTTGCGGCGCCGGACGGGTGACGCGGTACCTGCTTGGCGAGACAGGCTGCGCCGTGACCGGCGTGGACATCGACCCGGACAACATCGCGTGGTGCCAAGCTTCATACCCGGGCGCCCGGTTCGAAACCGTGCCGCTCCGGCCGCCGACGGCCCTGGCAGACGGTGAGTTCGATCTGGTCGTCGGCCTGTCCGTCATGACCCACCTCCAAGAGGAGGATCAATGGAAATGGCTCGCCGAGCTGCGCCGGGTCACGCGGCCGGGCACCCTGGTGTTCCTGTCCGTGCAGGGCCCGACGCAGTACGCGTACAACCGGTTTCCGCCCCCGCTGTATCGCCAGGTGCAGGAGCAGGGCTACCTGAACCTGTCGCGGGACGGCGCTCTGGACGATGTGATCGCCGACAAGGAGTATTACCGCGCGGCGATGCACAGCCGACCCTACATCGTGCAGCGCTGGGGCGAGTATTTCGAGGTGCTGGCAATCGTGGACGCGATTGCCGGGATGCAGGACTTCGTGGTGATGCGGCGGCGAAACTAGGCGCTTACGAACGATGGCGTTGAGCGGGTGCACGGAAAACCACGGGTCAGACAGTCCGCTGCTCCACTGTCCCCAGCGCTACGTGGCAGCGGGACACTATGACTTGCGCCGTTGCCGGATGCCTCGAGCCGACGCGCCCAAGCTCATGGATTTCAAGGATGGCCCGCATCTCATGCGGTCAGGCTGAAGTTTGTTGTCTTAAGCCGGGTCGTTTGAGTTCGCCGAGCCGCCAGGATATGCAGTCGGCACTGGCCCGCTGACCAACGTAAGAGACGGACCCCCATGCTGGACGCGATCATAGGGCTGAACGAGGACGACGCGCTCCTGTGGGAGCCGCTGCGCGTCGTGCCACCAGACCCCTGGGCCGGGCACATCCCGTTCGCCTTTTGGCTGGTGCGCGCCATGCGCCCGGGCACGTTCGTTGAACTCGGCACGCATTCCGGCAACTCCTACTTCGCATTCTGCCAGGGCATGGCCGCCTGCGAACCCACCGGGCGGGCCTACGCCGTGGACACCTGGCAGGGTGACGAGCACGCCGGCGAGTATGGCGAAGACGTGTTCGCCGACGTGGCCGCCTTCAACACCCAGCACTTCCGCGCCTTCTCCACCCTCATGCGCACCACCTTCGATGAAGCGAGGGCCTACTTCCCCTCCGGCGGCATCGACCTGCTGCACATCGACGGCATGCACACGTTCGAGGCCGTCCAGCACGACTATGAGACCTGGCAGGACGCGCTTTCCGACCGCGCCGTCGTGGTTTTCCACGACATCAACGTGCGCGAGCGCAACTTCGGCGTGTGGCGGCTGTGGCACGAGCTGAGCGCCCAGCATCCGTCCTTCGCGTTCGACCACTCGAACGGCCTGGGCGTGCTCGGGGTCGGGCGGAACCAGACGGACGCGATGCAGGCCCTGTTCGCGCTGTCGGACAACCCGCACGCTGCGGCGGGCTTCCGCCGTCGGGTGTCTGCCCGGGGCGAGGCGTTCCAGTGGCAGGTCGCGGCGCAAACGCTGCAGGCGCAGATGCGCTCGCTGGACGCCCAGGCGCGCTCGTTGGAAGCCCGGGCGCAGTCGCCGGAGGCTCAGGCCCATTCCCGCGACGCTGAGATTTCGGACGCCGAGCAACGCGCCGGGCATGGCGCTGCACAGGCCTTGGCTGAAATCCGGTGGCGCGACGCCCTGATCGGCGCCAAGCAGGAGCACCTGGCCGCCAAGGACGCGGAGATCGTCACCCTGCGCGGTGTGATCGACGCCCGCGCCCACTCATTGGCCGTCCGAGACCGCATCATCGAGGCGCGGGACGGGCTGGCTGCGGAGTTGCTGCGCGACCTTAACCACCAGCGCTTCATGGTGAGCGAGGAGCGCCGGGTCCGCGACGAGATGCAGGCCGACTACGAGAAGGAGATCACCCGCATCGCTCTGCAACGGGAGGACATACGCGGCTCGATGCTGCATGAGGTTGAAGCCGCCCGGCACCACACGGCTACAGCGGTGGCGGCGACTTACGTCGGCTCAACCTCATGGAAGGTGACCCGGCCGCTGCGGGTTGCCTCCCGCCTGCTGCGCGGGGGTGCGGCCTCGCCACCGGTCTTCCTGCCGCCGCCCCTGCCGCCAGCTCCGCAAGCCGCCGCTGCCCTTCCGGCGCCTGAACCAACGGTGCTGGACGTGACAGCGCCCACTCCGCTGAAGCAGGCGCTCCGCTCCCTGTTCGCCGCCCAGCTGCAAGCTTTCCTGTCCGGGCCGGGCCGGTTGGCCCTGCCACGGGCCGAGCAGCCGGACGTCAGCATCGTCCTGGTGCTGCACAACCAGGCCGAGCTGACCTTCGCCTGCCTGCGCTCCATCGTGGAAACCCTGTTGGCCGCCCCGTTCGGGGTGGAGGTGGTGATCGCCGACAACGGCTCCACCGACGCGACCGCCGACCTGCTGGATCGGCTGGACGGCGCCACCGTGCTGCGCAACGGCGCCAACCTGCACTTCCTGCGCGCCGTGAACCTCGCCGCCGGGTCCGTCCGCGGGCGCGCGATCCTGCTGCTGAACAACGACGCGCAACTGCTGCCCGGCGCCGTGCAGTCGGCGTTGCGCCTGCTCGACTCCGACGACGCCATCGGCGCGGTCGGCGCGCGCATCATCCTGCCGGACGGCACGTTGCAGGAGGCCGGGTCCATCATCTGGCAGGACGGCTCCTGCTCCGGCTTCGCCCGCGGCGAGGATCCGTCTAGCCCGGATGCGATGGCACAGCGCAACGTGGATTATTGCTCCGGCGCCTTCCTGCTCACGCCCGCGGCGCTGTTCCGCGAGATGGGCGGCTTAGACGTGCGCTATGCCCCGGCCTACTACGAGGAAACCGACTACTGCGTCCGCCTGTGGAAAGCTGGGCGCCGGGTAGTGTACGATCCGGATGCGACGATCCTGCACTATGAGTTCGGCTCCTCCGTGGCGGCCGGAGACGCGATCGGGCTGCAAGCCGCGAACCGCGCCATCTTCGCGGCCCAGCATGGCGATTGGCTGTCGCGCCAGTTCCCGGTCAGCCCGCTGAACGTCATGGCGGCCCGCAAGGCGCGCTGCACGGCGCCTCGCATCCTGGTGCTCGAGGACCGCGTGCCGAAGCCCGAGCTGGGCAGTGGCTACCCGCGCGCCAACCGCCTGGCGCGCGAGCTGATGGAGGCGGGAGCGGACGTGACTTTCTTTCCGATGACCCGGTTCAAGGAGGATTGGCACAGCGTCCGCAAGGCGCTGGACAAACGGGTGGAGGTGCTGATCGCGGCGGACTGGACCCAGCTTCGCCACTACCTGGGCGCCCGCTTGCGCGAGTTCGACGCCATCCTGGTCTGCCGCCCCCACAACATGGAGTGGCTGCTGGAGGCCGTAGGCCCAGACCGCCATCTGTTGGGGGACGCCACCATCCTGTACGACGCCGAAGCGTTGTTCGTCACCCGCACCTTGCAAGCGCGGGAGGCCGAGGGCCGGCCCGCCAGCCCGGAGGAGAAGGGCGAGTTGATCGCCAAGGAGGTTGCGCTGACTCGGTTGGCCAAGAAGGTCATCTCTGTGGCGCCGGCGGAGCAGGCGACCTTGGAGGATTACGGCGCGCGCGATGTCCACCTGCTCGGCCACGCCTTGGAGGACGAGCCGATTGCGACGGCGTTCGCCGAGCGCAACCAAGTGGTCATCGTGGGCGCCATGCCGGTTGACCATGCGCCCAATGCCGACTCGGTGCGTTGGTTCGCGACGGAAATCCTGCCTCTGCTCCGCAGACGGCTAGGTTTGCCAGACCTGCAGCTGACGGTGATCGGCAACGCCATCGCGCCATCGATCACCGCAATGGACGGCAAGGAGCTGGACATCGTGGGTCAGGTGGCGGAGCTGGCGCCAGCACTGGCCCGGGCCCGGATCATGGTGGCGCCAACCCGTTTCGCCGCTGGCATCCCGCATAAGGTGCACCAAGCTGCCATGCTCGGCATTCCCATGGTGGTCACGGGGATAATCGCTGGGCAGGTTGGCTGGAAAGACGGCATGGATCTGCTGGTGGCCGATGACCCGGCGGCGTTCGCCGATGCATGCGCCCGGCTCTGGACCGATGCGGCGCTGTGGGAGACGGTGCGCGGTAACGCCCTGGCGAAAGCCAAGCTGGACTGCTCGCCCGCGCAGTTCACCAAGCGGGTGCGGGAAATCGTCTCCCAAGTTCCCGTGGTGCACCGCATGCCGGAGAGCGTGCCGCAGCCGAAGCCGATCGCGCCCCCGCTGCCGCCCTCGCCCGAGCCCAACGTGAGCCGCCCCGCGGCGTCCGACTGGAGCGTGGCCGTCCCGTTCGGCTTCATGCCAACCGCATCCCAACCTCGCCTCGCTGTCATCTGCCACGTCTTCTATCCGGAGATCATGGCCGAGATCGCCTACTACCTTCGCAAGCTGCCCGTGCCTGCCGACCTGTTCCTCTCGACGGACTCTGCGGAGAAGAGGGACATGATCGGCAAGGCGCTGGGCGCGTGGGAGGGCGGCTCGGTGGAGATGCGCGTCGTGCCGAACCGTGGGCGCGACATCGCCCCCAAGCTGGTCGGCTTCGCAGACGTGCACGGCCGCTACGACCTGGTGCTGCACCTGCATTCCAAGGCGTCTCACCATGCCGCCTTCCTGGAGCCATGGCGCTCCTACCTGTATGAGACGCTGCTCGGCTCGCCGGAGATCGTGCGCAGCGTGCTCGGCGCTTTTGCCCAGCTCCCCGATCTGGGCATGGTGGCGCCGCAACACTTCCAGGCGATCCGCCCTTGGCTCGGCTGGAACGGCAATTTCGCCCGCTGCCAAGCTTTGGCGGCCCGCATGGGCATTGCGCTGCGGCCGGGGCGGGCCTTGGATTTCCCGTCCGGGTCCATGTTCTGGGCACGGCCGGCGGCGCTACGGCCTTTGCTGGACCTTGGCTTGTCGTTCGAGGATTTTCCGGAGGAAGGTTCCCAGGTGGATCACACTCCGGCCCACGCCATCGAGCGGCTCTATTTTCATGCTTGCGAGCGCAGTGGCCATAGCTGGCTCAAGGTCACCCAGCCCGCGCTGGTTCTCGACACGTCGGCCGTGGTGACGGCCGCCACGCCGGCTGCGCTCAACCAGTTCGTGGCGGACCATGGGATCATGCTGAGCGGCAGCGGCCCGGTTCCGGTACAGCAGGACGCGGCACCGATGATGATGCGGGTGCCACCAGGGTTGTCCAGCCGACTGGCGGCGCGGTCCTTTTAGGCGCTGGGCGCTGCGGCCGGATCGCATGTTCCGTTTATGGCGCCGGGCGACGCGGGCGCGTGTTTCGGTCGTCATCCCGCTCTACAACCATGCCTCCTTCATCGCGGAGGCGTTGGCCAGCGTGCTGGCGCAAGGGCCGATCGTGGCAGAGGTGGTGGTGCTGGACGATGGCTCCACGGACGACTCGGCGGCTATTATGGAGCGGCTGTCCCCAAGCGACCCTCGCATCCGTTTCTGCCGCCAGTCGAACGCGGGCGCGCATGCTGCCATCAACACAGCCCTGGCGTCATGCCGCGGCGAGCTGCTGGCGATCCTGAACTCCGACGATGTATTCATGCCGGGCCGCGTGGCAGCCCTTGCGGCGGCGCTGGACGCCGACGGGGGCGTGGACATCGCCGCATCCGCCATCGCCTTCATCGACGGGGAGGGTGTCTCCGTCGAGAACCCCTGGTACGAGGCGGCAAGCCGTGCCCATCGCGAAGGTCTGGGAATGGGCGTGGCGTTGTTGAACGGCAATTTCCTCATGACGACCTCGAATTTGCTGATCCGCCGGACTGCGCTGAAGGCCGTCGGGCCTTTCGCGGCTCTTCGCTACGCCCACGACCTGGATTGGCTGCTGCGCGCCTTGGCGCTGGGCCGCCGTGTCACGATGGTGGAGACTCCCCTGCTCCGTTACCGCATGCACGGCAGCAACACGATCAAAGAGGATCATCACCGCGTAAGGGCGGAGTGGGCCATGGCTGCCGCAGCCTACTTGACTACGCTGTGGGACAGGCCAGGCGCCCCGCCAATCGATTGGGAGGAGGCCGCTGCAGCGCGATCCGTGCTCGCCACGCATCAGTTGGACTGGGCCACCGACCTCTGCATGGCTTACATGAGGCGCACCGGCGCAGCGTCGCTGGACCGCAGCCCGTTGCTGGCCGACACTGTGTTTCGGTCCAAGGTCGAGGGTTGGGTCTGATGCGCATTCTGGTCCTGAGCAACCTGTACCCGCCCAATGTCGTCGGTGGCTACGAACGGCTCTGCCATGAGGTCACGGCAGGCCTGGCAGCGATGGGGCACGAGATGACGGTGCTCACCAGCCGACATGGCGGCAAGACGGCCGACTACTCCGGCCAGGTCGTCCTGCGGGAACTGGACCTACTGACCGGGGCGGACATATACGTCCCCTTTCCGGGGTCGCCTGCGGACCGCCAGGCAATCAACAGGGCAAACCTGCACACACTCAACAGGGTGCTACGGCATGCGAATCCTGATGTGGTGTTCGCCTGGAATTTGTTCTTCCTTGATGCCAGCATCCTGGACGCCCTGGAGGGCAGCGGCCGGCGAACAGTTCTGATGCTGACTGACAACTGGCTGCTGGTGATGCGCAACCCGCAGTTCTGGACCGACTTCTTCGCCCAATCCGTTCTGGGCACCCGCCAGTTTGTGCCTCCACCCCCGCCTGGTTTCGGCCAACGCACCCGGCAGGCACTGCGCCGACTGGCCGGCCGCAGCAGCAGGATGGAGGCGGTGTTCGGCGCAGCATTCGTCCGCGACCTGTATGCAGCAGGCAAAATCAGTTTCAAACATTGCCAGGTCATCCATAACGGGGTCAAGCAGAGCACCTATTCATCCCTAGCCTTGCCCGACCGGACGCAGCTGGTGGAGCCGGGTGCGTTGCGCCTGTTGTTTGCTGGCCGCCTGGTTGACCTGAAAGGCGCCCATACCGCGGTAGCAGCCATGACCTTGCTTGACCCTGAGTCGCTTGGCCTGAAGCGGATTTGCCTTACCGTGGTAGGCGATACGAAGGACGTAGCCTACATGCGCCAATTGAATGAGGCCATCGTCCAGAGTGGCCAAGCCGACAATGTTACATTGCAGGCGACGGTGCCGGAGGATCAGCTTCCTACACTGTTCGATGCGCATGACATCTATGTCTTCCCATCGTTGTATGAGCCGTTCTCCCTGACCCTGATCCATGCGCTCGCCTTAGGTATACCCACGATCGCCAGCCGCACGGGCGGCAACCCGGAGATCGTGGAGCACGGACGCACCGGCTTGCTGTTCGATAAGGCTGATGCGGCTGATCTGGCGGCTGCGGTACGTTACTTGGCCAGCGATAACGCGTTGCGCGCCCGCCTAGCTGACAATGCCCGTCGGGCTGCGAGCCGATTTACGTTCGAACGCATGGTGGCCAGAATGGCAGAATACCTTGGCTCGCGGCAATGACTCTGGACGCTCATCCCTTGGCTGGCGTGTCGTGCTTAGTACTAGGTGCGGGAGGCTTCATCGGCAGCCATTTGTGCCAGGCACTACATCGTGCAGGCGCCCGCGTGCATGGGTTCGGCCGTCCGCCGGCTTTTCCTGGCTCCCTGCCGCCGATCCGGTTCACCGAAGGCGAGTTCACTGACCGTGCCGCTTTGGCGCTGGCTGTTGATGGCGCGGAAATTGTGTTTCACCTCTTGGGAAACACCAATCCGGAATTATCCAACAAAAATCCGATTGCCGATTTGGAGGTGAACACACTTCCTTCCGTTCATCTTCTGGGATTGTGCCGGGCGACTCGGGTTCGCAAGATCGTGTTTGTGTCCTCAGGGGGCACCGTATATGGTATGCCGGCCGTCATACCAATCCGCGAGGACGCGGCGACCAATCCGATTTCGGCCTATGGTATAAGCAAGTTGATGATTGAGAAGTACCTGCAGCTCTTCGCTAGGTTGGATGGTCCGAGTGCAGTAATATTACGAGTAGCTAACCCGTTCGGCCCATTCCAGAGCCCGTTCCGCGGTCAGGGCCTGGTAGCTGCGCTAATAGAAGCAATAATTGCAAAACGTCCATTGGAAATTTGGGGCGACGGTAGCGTAGTGCGAGACTACTTTTATATATCGGACTTATCTGAAGCAATTATTTGTGCTAGCTTATATGAGGGAAAAGAGTTGGTGTTTAATATTGGATCTGGAATAGGCCTTTCTGTATCCAAGGTCATAGATACAATTTGTCAAACGCTTGGGTGCTGCGCACCAGAAACTTCTTTCAATATAAATCGTCAGGCCGATGTTCCCATAAACGTACTTGACATTACGCTTGCTAAATATGAACTTGGCTGGTCACCACGCACTACTTGGTCTGAGGGGTTATGTCTAACTGCATCCTGGATGAGAAATACTTTCTTCTCTATCGAGAATGTGACAGCATTGGCTGGAAAACTCGGGTGAAATACAGCGCATCCGATCCAGGGTTGTCAAACAGCACTGAAATCTGACCCCACCGGCGTCCAAAAGTGACCCCCTTCCGAGTCCTCTTGGTCGCTTAAGAGGCGCTAGTTTCGGTTTCTGAACCGCTAGCTGTCGTTGCCGGTCTCGATGATGTTGCAGTGGTGGGTGAGCCGGTCGAGCAGGGCCGTGGTCATCTTGGCGTCGTTGAACACCGTGGGCCATTCGGCAAACAGCAGGTTGGTCGTGACCAGCACCGAGGTCTGCTCATAGAGCCGGCTGATCAGATGAAACAGCAGCTGACCACCGCTCTGGGCGAACGGCAGGCAGCCCAGCTCGTCCAGCACCACGAGGTCGAGCCGGGTGATCTGCTCGGCCATCCGTCCGGCCTTGCCGCTGCGGACCTCTGCCTCGAGCCGGTTGACCAGGTCGATCACGGTAAAGAATCGCACCCTGCGTCCGAGCCGGATGCAGTTGAGCGCAATCGCCACCGACAGATGCGTCTTGCCCGTGCCGGTGCCGCCGACCAGCACCGCGTTGCGCTGGCTGTCCAGGAACGATCCTGTGACCATGTCGCGCACCAGGCCCTCGTTGATCGGCGTGCCGGAGAAGTCGAACTCCGCGACCTCCTTGATCAGTGGCAGCTTAGGGTCACCTGACCGTTTGCTCAAAACTGCACGCTAAGCCGCGCGCAGGGTGAACGCCTCGGGAACGAGTCGTAGCGGTCGCAATCCGTCTGCGGGTCGGGCAGTGTTCCAGTCATAGTCGCCGGTGAGCGCGATGTGCTCCCAGCGGTGCGACGTGGGCGAGCAGCTCGTCTGGGATGATGACTCCCTGCGAGCGGAGGTGCCGGACGGCTTGGTCAAGGTAGACGGTGTTCCAGTGGACGATGGCCGCGGTCAGCAGGCTCAGCCCCGATGCCCAGAAGCTCTGGTTTTCGAAGGTGCGGTCGCGGAACTCGCCCTGGCGGTGAAAGAACACGGCCCGGCGCAGCGCGTTGCTGGCGTCGCCCTTGTTCAGCCCGGCGTGGCTGCGCTGGCGCAGCGCCGGGTCGGACAGCTATTGCAAGGTGAACAGCGTTCGTTCGATCCGCCCCAAAGCCCGCAGCGCCCGCGAGAGGGCATTGTCCGGGCCGGAGGCGGCGAGCTTGCGCAGGATGGTGGACGGCGCGACGGCGCCGGCCTCGATGGACGCCCTGACCCGTATGAGTTCGCCCCAGTCCCGCACGAGTGCTGCCGTATCCACGGCCTCGCCGATCAGCGGCTTCAGCACGGAATACGTGTCCGCTTTTTCGATGGCGTAGAGCTTGCGGTCCTTCAGGTCCTTGATGCGTGGGGCGAAGCGGACGCCCAGGATCTGCGCCAACGCAAACACATGGTCGCTGATTATGTGGACAGGCTGGAACTAGGCGGCTGTCGATATGATAGCTTTGGGCCGCAGTGTCGTTCGTGCGGAGGTCCGCCATGGCCGTGCTGAGATGTTCCGAGGCTGCCGCCGATGGGCATCGCCCGGTCGAGGTTCTCGACGAGGCTGGCGCTGCCGTGCCGGTCGCGGGCGACTTCCTCGCCCACCTCGCCGCCCGCGGCTGCTCACCCAACACCGTTCTCGCCTACGGACATGACCTCGGACACCTTTGGCGCTTTCTCGGCGTCACATGGCTGGGCTGGGAGGCGCTGACACCCGAGCGCGCGGTTGACCTGCTGGTCCACCTCCGGACCACGCCGGCGCGGCGCCGCGGGCAGCCCCGCATACCTGTGCTCGCCACCAGCGAGGGTGCTCCCGCCGCGCCGCCTGGCCTGAGCGCTGCCACGGTC
>CAXTTH010000015.1:0-595 GCA_964247035.1 uncultured Acetobacteraceae bacterium | reverse complement strand
CCCACCTCGGGTGGCCGCCCCGCGCGGGGGGCCCGGCGCGGGCCCCCGCCACCCGCGGCGCGCGCGGCAGTGTCGTCGTTCTATGACTGGGCGATCCTGGCTGGCCGGTTCGATGGCCCGAACCCGATTGTGCGCGTGGTGGACCGCGCGGTGGTCAGCGTCACCGACCGGCACCGTCCCTTTCTGTCCGGCATCTCTCGTAAGCTGGCGACACGGCGTGCCCTGCATGTCAAGACAGTCCGGCGCCTGCCACGGCCGCTTGATCCTGACCAGGTCGCGGCCTTGCTGGGCGCGCTGCGCTGCCGGCGCGACCTGGCGCTGGTGCGCCTGATGCTGGACGGCGGCCTGCGCCCTGGCGAGGCGCTCGGGCTGCACCTGGGCGATCTCGCCTATGGCCGGCGGCGCGTGACGATACGTCACCGCGAGGACCATCCCCGGGGCGTGCGGCAGAAGTCGCGCACCGAGCGCGTGGTGGACCTGCACGAGGCGGCGACGCTGGAGGCGGTCAGCGCCTACGTGATGGGCGAGCGGCCCGCCGACGCCGAGACCCCGCTCGTGTTCCTGGTCGGCGGCAAGGCGCGGCGCCGACCAGGAA
>CAXTTH010000014.1:0-18225 GCA_964247035.1 uncultured Acetobacteraceae bacterium | reverse complement strand
AACCTATGCCGCCTATGCGGAAAAGTTCAGGACTATCTTTGGTTAGAACTCTCTAATCGAGATATGTGTAATTGAGTTGTCTTTGGGTATTACAGAAGGCAGGTTGATAGAAAGCGAGCAAGCAAGCGCAGGCGATGCTAATTTTGTGAAAACCCAAAAAACGGCAAGGCGCCAAAATATCATTTCTGCCCTAGGCTCCCATTGTTTGTGACAACAACGCTGCCGACACCTTGTCGAGTGCTGCCAAAAAGTTTAGTGAATGCAGCCGGAGTAAGGTCGATGACTCTTCCAGCAACGAACGGGTCATAGTCGATTGCTGTCACTTGAATGGACTTTCCTGGATTATCCAAGTCTGTAACGGTGACGCGTGTGCCGGTCGGCATCACGGTCATGGCTGCTGTCATGGCAGTTGGATCGTATGGCTGCCCATTCTTCATCAAGTGCCCGGTCGGGGGGTAATGGGAAGCTTTGCCTGTCACCTGCTTTGACGTTGAGACGGCCGTTCCGCTGCCAAAATGCCCATGCTGCTGACGCCCCTGGTCCTGCCATGCCATAAACGCCTCAGTTTTGCCCAGAAATCGAACATAACAGGAATGCATTGCAGTATGAAGCAGGCAGTCCCATCGCAGTGCACGGCCTTGGCTTGACGCCGCCTCTTCCCCCATTTACACGCCCGCCCACTGCTGCGGGTGTAGCTCAGTTGGTTAGAGCGCCGGCCTGTCACGCCGGAGGTCGCGGGTTCGAGCCCCGTCACTCGCGCCACAGCAGCGCCGGAACCATCCCCCTAACATAGCCCTGTCAAGGCCTTCCCCATGGCGGCGCTGCGCCAATATGCGTATGGTGCAGTGCGGGCAAGGCCCGGCAGGCATGGAAAGGCCACCACGGATGCAGTCGGTCGATGCGTTGCTGCTCAACTACTATCCCATCCTGCTGTTCCTGCTCATCGCGGGCGTGGTGGCGGGCGTGATGGTCGGCGGCTCGCGCATCGCGGCACCGCAGCGGCCGTACCCGGAGAAGCTGTCGGCCTACGAGTGCGGCTTCGAGCCGTTCGACGACGCCCGCCGCCGCTTCGACGTGCGCTTCTACCTCGTGGCCATCCTGTTCATCATCTTCGACCTGGAGGTCGCCTTCCTGTTCCCATGGGCGGTGACGCTGGGCGACCTCGGCGTGTTCGGCTTCCTTTCCATGATGGGCTTCCTTGCCGTGCTGACGGTCGGCTTCATCTACGAGTGGAACAAGGGCGCCCTGGAGTGGGAGTGACATCATGAGTGCAATCACCGCCGACACGCTTTCACCGGGGGCGCTGGCCTGGAACCGCGACGCCCTGGCCCGCGGCCCGGAGCAGGACGCCATCATCAAGGGCATCACCGGCGAGATCACCGACAAGGGCTTCGTGATCGCCAACCTGGACAAGGTGGTGAACTGGGCCCGCACCGGCAGCCTGTGGCCGATGACGTTCGGCCTGGCCTGCTGCGCCGTCGAGATGATCCACGCCTACATGCCGCGCTTCGACCTGGACCGCTTCGGGGTCATCCCGCGCGCCAGCCCGCGGCAGAGCGACGTGATGATCGTCTCCGGCACGCTGACCAACAAGATGGCCCCGGCGCTGCGCAAGGTGTACGACCAGATGAGCGAGCCGCGCTGGGTGATCTCCATGGGCTCCTGCGCCAACGGCGGCGGCTACTACCACTACAGCTACTCGGTGGTACGCGGCTGCGACCACATCGTGCCGGTGGACGTGTACGTGCCAGGCTGCCCGCCCACCGCCGAGGCGCTGGTGTACGGCATCATGCAGCTGCAAAAGAAGATCCGCCGCACCGGGACCATCCTGCGTGGCTGACGTGCTCGACAGCGCCACCAGTCCGCTCGAAGCCCTGAGCCATGCCGCAGCCCTGCTGCCCGGCGTGGCCCGCGCGACGGTGGACGCCGGCGAGGTGGTGGTGCACACGGACGCCGGGTCGCTGGTCGCGGTCCTGACGGCGCTGCGCGACGATGGGCAGTTCGCCTTCGAGCAGATGATGGACCTCTGCGGCGTGGACTTCCCCGAGCGCCCGATGCGCTTCGACGTGGTGTACAACTTGCTCTCCGTGTCGCGGAACCAGCGCATTCGCGTCATCGTGCAGACCGACGGCATCAATGCCGTGCCGTCGATCCACGAGCTGTGGCCCTGCGCCACCTGGTGGGAGCGCGAGGCCTGGGACCTGTTCGGCATCCTGTTCAGCGGCCAGCCGGACCTGCGCCGCATCGTCACGGATTACGGCTTCGACGGCCACCCGCTGCGCAAGGACTTCCCGCTCAGCGGCTTCGTCGAGGTACGCTATGACGAGGAGCAGAAGCGCGTCGTCAACGTGCCCGTCAGCCTGACGCAGGACTTCCGCAACTTCGACTTCGTCTCCCCCTGGGAGGGCATGGTCACGCTGCCCGGGGACGAGAAGGCGCACACCGACCGCCAGGCCGCCGGCACTGGCGCCAAGAGCCAGGCAGACCAAGGCAAGCCAGCATGAGCACGACATTGGACCACGTCCCCGGCGACAGCCGGATCGACACGCTTCCCTCCGCCGACCAGGCCGGCAACGAGCGGCCCGAGATGCCCGCCTCGCTGCTGCCGGACGGCGACCGCAAGCTGACCCAGACGGTCGAGATCGACAGCCACTCCATCAACTTCGGCCCGCAGCACCCGGCGGCGCACGGCGTGCTGCGCCTGGTGCTGGAGATGGACGGCGAGGTGGTGGAGCGCGCCGACCCGCATATCGGCTTCCTGCACCGCGGCACCGAGAAGCTGATCGAGCACAAGACCTACTTGCAGGCCATCCCGTACTTCGACCGGCTGGACTACGTCTCGCCCATGTGCATGGAGCATGCCTTCGCGCTGGGCACCGAGAAGCTGCTCGGCATCGTGGCGCCGGAGCGGGCGCAGTGGATCAGGACCATGTTCGCGGAGATCACCCGCATCCTGAACCACATTCTCAACCTCACCAGCTACGCGCTGGACGTGGGCGCGCTCACCCCCACGCTGTGGGGCTACGAGGAGCGCGAGAAGCTGATGGAGTTCTACGAGGCCGCCTCCGGCGCCCGCCTCCACGCCAACTACTTCCGCCCCGGCGGCGTCGCCAAGGACCTGCCGGCCGGTTTGGAGGAGCGCATCGCCGCCTGGGCCGAGCAATACCCGAAGTTCATCGACGACCTGGAGACGCTGCTGACCACCAACCGCATCTGGAAGCAGCGTACCGTCGATATCGGCGTCATGTCCGCCGAGCAGGCGCTGGCCTGGGGCTTCAGCGGCCCCAACCTGCGCGCCTCCGGCGTGCCGTGGGACCTGCGCCGGTCGCAGCCGTACGACAAGTACGCCGAGGTCGAGTTCGGCGTGCCCGTCACCCGCAACGGTGATTGCTATGACCGCTACCTCGTCCGCGTCGCCGAGATGCGCGAATCGGTCAGCATCATCAAGCAGTGCCTGGCCAAGATGAAGCCCGGCGCGATCAAGATCCAGGATCGCAAGTTCACCCCGCCGAAGCGCGAGGAGATGAAGCGCTCGATGGAGGCGCTGATCCACCACTTCAAGCTCTACACTGAGGGCTACCACGTGCCCGCCGGATCGACCTACTCGGTGGTCGAGAGCCCGAAGGGCGAGTTCGGCGTCTATCTCGTGTCGGACGGCAGCAACCGCCCGTATCGCTGCAAGATACGTCCGACCGGGTTCAGCCACTTGCAGGCCATGGAGGTGATGGCCCGCCGTCACATGCTGGCCGACGCCGTGGCGGTGATCGGCTCGATCGACATCGTGTTCGGCGAGGTGGACCGCTAGATGGCCGAGAACGTCGGCGACGGCTCGACGGGCGAGAACCCGGACGTCGCCCAGCCCACCCATTTCGAGTTCGACGAGCAGAGCCGCACGGCGATCGATGGCTACGTGGCCAAGTATCCGCCGGGCCGCGAGGCCAGCGCCGTGATCTCGGCGCTCTACGTCGTGCAGCGCCAGATGAAGCGGCAGACCGGCAGCGCCTGGGTGCCGCGGGTGGCGATGGACGCGGTGGCGGAGCGGCTGAACATGGCGCCGATCCGGGTGTACGAGGTCGGCACCTTTTACCTGATGTTCAACACCAAGCCCGTCGGCCGCTACCACCTGCAGCTCTGCACCACGACGCCCTGCTGGCTGCGCGGCTCCGACGAGATCGAGGCCGTCTGCCGCAAGGCGACCGGCGTCCAGGGCTGGAACGAGACCAGCGCCGACGGCCTGTTCACCCTGAGTTCGGTGGAGTGCCTGGGCGCGTGCGTGAACGCGCCGGTGCTGCAGGTGGACGAGGACTACTACGAGGACCTGGACGGCCCGGCGACCGAGCGCCTGCTCGCCGCCCTGGCCCGCGGCGAGCGCCCGCAGCCCGGCAGCGTGATCGGCCGGCAGACTTCGGCCCCCCAGGGCGGGGCCACGACGTTGCTGACGGTGGTGGAGTAAAGCCTGTGCTGGCAGACAAGGACCGCATTTTCACCAACCTCTACGGCGTCCACGACTGGACGCTGGAGGGTGCCCGCAAGCGCGGCGACTGGGACGGCACGGCCGCCCTCCTGGCGCGCGGCCGGGACGCGATCATCGACGAGATGAAGCTCTCCGGCCTGCGCGGCCGCGGCGGCGCAGGCTTCCCGACCGGCATGAAGTGGTCCTTCATGCCCAAGACGTCGGACGGCCGCCCGTCCTACCTGGTCATCAACGCCGACGAGTCCGAACCCGGCACCTGCAAGGACCGGGACATCATGCGGCACGATCCGCATAAGCTGATCGAGGGCGCGCTGATCGCCTCGTTCGCGATGGGCGCGCATGTCTGCTACATCTACATCCGCGGCGAGTACTTCAACGAATCCAGCAACCTGGACGCCGCCATCGCCCAGGCGTACGCCGCCGGCCTGCTCGGCCCCAACGCCTGCGGCTCCGGCTGGGACTTCGACCTGTTCCTGAGCCGCGGCGCCGGCGCGTACATCTGCGGCGAGGAGACGGCGTTGCTGGAGTCGCTGGAGGGCAAGAAAGGCATGCCCCGCATGAAGCCGCCCTTCCCGGCGGCGGTGGGCCTGTACGGCTGCCCCACGACGGTCAACAACGTCGAGACGATCGCGGTGGTGCCGACCATCCTGCGGCGCGGCGGCGCATGGTTCGGCGCGCTGGGCCGCCCGAAGAACACCGGCTCCAAGATCTTCTGCATCTCCGGCCACGTGAACCAGCCCTGCAACGTCGAGGAGGAGCTTGGCATCCCCTTGCGCGAGCTGATCGACAAGTATTGCGGCGGCGTGCGCGGCGGCTGGGACAACCTGCTCTGCGTCATCCCCGGCGGCTCCTCCGTGCCGCTGATCCCGCGTGAGGTGTGCGACACGGTGCTGATGGACTTCGACAGCCTGCGCGACGCGCAGACCGCGCTCGGCACTGCCGCGGTGATCGTCATGGACAAGTCCACCGACGTGATCGCCGCCATCGCCCGGCTGGCGCACTTCTACAAGCACGAGAGCTGCGGCCAGTGCACGCCCTGCCGCGAGGGCACCGGCTGGATGATGCGGGTGATGAACCGCATGGTGCAGGGCCGCGCCGAGCTGGACGAGATCGACACCCTGCAGCAGGTCACCAAGCAGGTCGAGGGCCACACCATCTGCGCCCTGGGCGACGCGGCGGCCTGGCCGATCCAGGGCCTGATCCGCCACTTCCGCCCGCTGATGGAGCAGCGCATCGCCGCCTACAAGCACAGCCGCATGCCCGCCATGGCGATGGCGGCGGAGTGACGCCGCCCCGCTTCCTGCTCCCTCTCCCGCCAGCGGGAGAGGGTCGGGGTGAGGGCTGCCGCGCGGCATGACCAAGCCCATCACCGCCCGCGACGCGGACCTGCACGGCAGCCACTTCACCGACGTGAACCTGAGCCGCGCCACCTTCCACCGCGTGGACCTGTCGCACGCCGCCTTGTCGGACGTGACCTTGGCTGGAGCCGTGTTCCACACCACTTCCCTGGTGGGCGCACGGTTCGAGGACGCATCCCTGTCAGGGGCCACCCTGGTGGATGCCGACCTCTCCGGAATGACCATCAACGACTGCAACATCGCTGGGCTGCGCATCGACGGCGTCGATATTGCCGCGCTCCTGGCGTCTCACGAGAAGAGCTGAGCCATGGCCAAAGTCACCGTCGATGGGCACGACATCGAGATCGCGAACGGCTCCTCCGTGCTGCAAGCCTGCGAGGCCGCCGGCGTCGAGATCCCGCGCTTCTGCTACCACGAGCGCCTGTCGGTCGCCGGCAACTGCCGCATGTGCCTGGTCGAGGTGGAAAAGGCGCCCAAGCCGATCGCCTCCTGCTCCTACCCGGTCGCCGACGGCATGGTCATCAAGACCGACACCCCCATGGTCCGCAACGGCCGCCGCGGGGTGATGGAGTTCCTGCTCATCAACCACCCGCTCGACTGCCCGATCTGCGACCAGGGCGGCGAGTGCGACTTGCAGGATCAGGCCTATTCCTACGGCAGCGACCACTCGCGCTACAACGAGAGCAAGCGCGCCATCAAGGACAAGTACCTCGGCCCGCTGGTCAAGACGGTGATGACCCGCTGCATCCAGTGCACCCGCTGCGTCCGCTTCGCCACCGAGATCGCCGGCGTGCCGGAGCTGGGCTCCACCTCGCGCGGCGAGAACATGGAGATTACCACCTACGTCGAGAAGGCGCTCACCACCGAGCTGTCGGGCAACATGATCGACATCTGCCCGGTCGGCGCGCTGACCTCCAAGCCGTACGCCTTCGTCGCCCGCCCGTGGGAGCTACGCAAGACCGACACCATCGACGTGCTGGACGCGGTGGGCGCCGCCATCCGGGTGGACGCCCGCGGCGCCGAGGTGCTGCGCATCCTGCCCCGCCCGAACGACGACGTGAACGAGGAGTGGCTCGGCGACAAGTCGCGCTTCTCGTTCGACGGCCTCAAGCGCCGCCGCCTGGACAAGCCCTGGATCCGCGAGAACGGCCGCCTGCGCCCGGCAAGCTGGCCGGAGGCGTTCGGCGCCATCGCCGCCAAGCTGCACAACCTGCCCGGCGAGCGCATCGGCGCCGTCGCCGGGGACCTGTGCGACGCCGAGAGCATGCTGGCGCTCAAGGACCTGATGGCCTCCCTTGGCTCGGCCAACCTGGACTGCCGCCAGGACGGCGCGCGCCTGGACCCGGCGCGGCGGGATTTCTACACCTTCAACACCAGCATCGCCGGCATCGAGGAGGCGGACGCGCTGCTGATCATCGGCAGCAACCCGCGCCGCGAGGCCCCCGTGCTCAACGCCCGCATCCGCAAGCGCCACCAGAGCGGCGTCTTCCCGATCGGCCTGATCGGCCAGAAGGCCGACCTGACCTACACCCACCAGTGGCTGGGCGACACGCCCTCCCTGATCGGCGCGCTGCCGGAGGCGTTCGCCAAGCTGCTGGCCGACGCCAAGCGCCCCATGGTCATCGTGGGGCAGGGGGCGCTGGCCCGTCCGGACGGCGCAGCCGTGCTGGCCGCCGCTTGGAAGCTCGCGGCCGGCATCGGCGCGCTCACCCCCGAGTGGCACGGCTTCAACGTGCTGCACACGGCGGCCGGCCGGGTCGGCGCGCTGGACCTGGGCTTCCTGCCCGGACCCGGCGCCAAGACGTTCGACGCCATGATGAACGGCGGCGTGGACCTGCTCTGGCTGCTCGGCGCCGACGAGTTCGACACCGGCCGCATCGGCGCCGGCGCCTTCGTGGTCTATCAGGGCCACCACGGCGACCGCGGCGCGGCCCGGGCGGACGTGATCCTGCCCGGCAGCGCCTACGTCGAGAAGCAGGGCACCTACGTCAACACCGAGGGCCGGGTGCAGCGCGGCAACAAGGCCGTCATGCCCCCCGGCGAGGCGCGGGAGGACTGGACCATCCTGCGGGCCTTCTCCGCCGTCATCAACCACCCGCTGCCGTACGACACGCTCGACGCGCTGCAAGCCCGCCTGGAGCAGGTGAACCCGGTGTTCGCCCAGGTCGGCTTCCTGCCCCGCTTCGGCGCCAGCGACCTCACCGCCCCCGCCGGAGACCCGACGGCTGTCAGCGACGCCCCATTCGTCCCCGCGGTCGTGGACTACTACCAGACCAACGCCATCAGCCGCGCCAGCGCCGTGATGGCGGAGTGCTCGGACATCTACGTGACGCCGCCCGCCCCCGCCATGGCGGCCGAGTGATGATCGGCGCTTTCCTCGCCACCGGGCCGGGCCAGGTCTTGATCACCTTGGTCGAGACCCTGGCCTTGCTGGTGCCGCTGCTGCTGTGCGTCGCCTACCTCACGGTGGCGGAGCGCAAGGTGCTGGGTGCCATGCAGCTGCGCAAGGGCCCCAACGTCGTGGGCTTCTGGGGCATGCTGCAAGCCTTCGCGGACGCGCTCAAGATGTTCATGAAGGAGATGATCATCCCCACGGGCGCCAACCGCGTGCTGTTCGTGATGGCGCCCATGCTGACCATGATCCTGGCGCTGATCGCCTGGGCGGTGATCCCGCTCAACGACGGCTGGGCCATCGCCGACATCAACGTCGGCGTGCTGTACCTGTTCGCCATCTCCTCGCTCGGCGTCTACGGCGTCATCATCGCCGGCTGGGCGTCGAACTCGAAATACGCCTTCCTCGGCGCGCTCCGCTCCGCCGCCCAGATGGTCAGCTACGAGGTCTCGATCGGCTTCGTCATCGTCACGGTGCTGCTCTGCGCCGGCACGCTGAACCTGACCGGCATCGTGCTGGCGCAGCGCACCATCTGGTTCGCCGTGCCGCTGTTCCCGATGTTCGTCATCTACTTCGTCTCCGCCCTGGCCGAGACCAACCGCGCCCCGTTCGACGTGGCGGAGGGCGAGAGCGAGATCGTCGCCGGGTTCATGGTGGAGTACAGCGGCATCTCGTGGGCCATGTTCTTCCTCGGCGAATACGCCAACATGATCCTGCAATCCGCCATGATGACCATCCTGTTCCTGGGCGGCTGGCTGCCGCTGCTGCCGATCGCGCCGTTCACCTGGATCCCTGGGCCGATCTGGTTCATCGCCAAGATCGTCTGCGTCCTGTTCCTGTTCATCTGGGTCCGCGCCACCTTCCCGCGCTTCCGTTACGACCAGTTGATGCGCCTCGGCTGGAAGGTGTTCCTGCCGCTGTCGCTGCTGTGGCTGGTGCTCACGTCGGGCGTGCTGGTGTTCGCGGGCTGGCTGCCGCACTCGGCTTGATGTAAGCCGCACTCTCTCAGAGGTTCCTCCCCATGGCATTCCTGGACCGCACCGCGCGCTCCTTTCTGCTCACCGAGCTGCTCACCGGCCTCGGGCTCACCTTCCGCTACATGTTCAAGCCCAAGGTCACCATCAACTACCCCTACGAGCGCAACCCGTACTCCCCTCGCTTCAAGGGCGAGCACGCGCTGCGCCGCTATCCGAACGGCGAGGAGCGCTGCATCGCCTGCAAGCTGTGCGAGGCGGTGTGCCCGGCGCTCGCCATCACCATCGAGGCCGAGCCGCGCGAGGACGGCTCGCGCCGCACCACGCGCTACGACATCGACATGACCAAGTGCATCTACTGCGGCCTGTGCGAGGAATCCTGCCCGGTGGACGCGATCGTCGAAGGCCCGAACATCGAGTTCAGCACCGAGACCCGCGAGGAGCTGCTCTACAACAAGGACAAGCTGCTCGCCAACGGCGACCGTTGGGAGCCGGAGCTGGCCAAGCGGCTCGAGTTGGACGCGCCCTATCGATGATCGGCGCCATCGCGTTCTACATCTTCGCCACCGTGCTGGTCGGCTCCTCCGCCCTGGTGGTGAGCAGCCGCAACCCGGTGCATTCGGTGCTGTTCCTGATCCTCGCCTTCTTCAACGCCGCCGCCCTGTTCCTGCTCGCGGGCGCCGAGTTCCTGGCGATGATCCTGGTCATCGTCTATGTGGGCGCGGTCGCGGTGCTGTTCCTGTTCGTCGTCATGATGCTGGACGTGAACTTCGACCAGTTGCGCGAGGGTTTCCAGCGCTACACCCCGATCGGCGCCGCCATCGGCGCGGTGCTGTTCCTGGAGGTCGTCATTACGCTGACCGGCCTGCGGTTCGCACCGGACGCCGCATTGCACCTGGTCTCCGCCACCCCCGCCGGGGTGTCCAACACCGCCGCTTTGGGCCACCTGATCTACACCAACTACATCTTCATGTTCCAGGCCTCCGGCCTCGTGCTGCTGGTGGCGATGATCGGCGCCATCGTGCTGACCCACCGTGACCGCGCCGGCGCATCCCGCCGCCAGGACATCGCCCGGCAGCAGGCCCGCACGGTGGGGGACACCATGCAGATGATGACGCTGTCCCTCGGCGCCGGCACCGGCCTCGGCACCTCCGGTTTCCTGCGCCCGCTGCCGCCGCCCGCTCCGGCGCAGGAGGACGAGGACGCGCACCAGGAGCAGAAGCCCGAGCACGCCCATCCGGGAGAGCACTGACATGGTGGTGGGCGTCGGCCACTACCTCGTCGTGGGTGCCATGCTGCTGGTGCTCGGCGTGTTCGGCATCTTCCTGAACCGCAAGAACATCATCGTCATCATGATGTCGATCGAGCTGATCCTGCTCGCCGTCAACGTCAACCTGGTCGCGTTCTCCGCCTCGCTCGGGGACATGGCGGGCCAGGTGCTGGCCATGTTCGTGCTCACCGTGGCCGCGGCGGAGGCGGCGATCGGGCTGGCCATCGTGGTGGTGTACTTCCGCAACCGCGGCTCGATCCAGGTCGAGGACGTGACGATGATGAAGGGCTGAGATGATCTACGCCACGGCCGTCCTCAGCCCGCTGTTCGGCTGCCTGCTCGCCGGCGCGTTCGGCCGCAGGTTCGGCGACCGCTACGCCTTCACCGTCACCATCGCCTTCATGCTGCTCGCCTCGGTGTGCGCCGAGGCCTCGCTGTTCCAGGTCATCTACGCCGACCCGCAGCCGGAGCCGGTGGTTCTGGGCCAATGGTTCGACGTCGGCGGCTTCCGGCTGGACTGGGCGCTGCGGCGGGACACGCTGTCCGCCGTGATGGTGGCCATGGTCGCCCCCGTGGCGACGCTGATCCACGTCTACAGCGTCGGCTACATGGCGCACGAGCGCCGGTCGTTCCGCTTCTTCGCCTACCTCTCCCTGTTCAGCTTCACCATGCTGATGCTGGTGACGGCGAACAACCTGGTGCAGCTGTTCTTCGGCTGGGAAGGCGTCGGCTTCGCAAGCTACCTGCTGATCGGCTACTGGTACGACCGCCCGAGCGCCTGCCGCGCCGCGATGAAGGCGTTCATCGTTAACCGGGTGGGGGACCTGTTCTTCGCCATCGGCATCGCGCTGGTGTTCTCGCTGTTCGGCTCCGTCGAGTTCACGGTGATCTTCGCCGCCGTGCCGCAGCACACCGATGCCCTGTATCACCTGTTCGGCCAGGATTGGCGCGCCTACGAGGTGATCGGCGTGCTGCTGTTCCTCGGCGCCATGGGCAAGTCGGCGCAGATCGGCCTGCACACCTGGCTGCCGGACGCCATGGAAGGCCCGACCCCGGTCTCCGCCCTCATCCACGCCGCCACCATGGTGACGGCGGGCGTGTTCCTGATGGCGCGCATGTCCTGGATCATGGAATCCGCACCCGGCGCGCTCGACTTCGTGCTGTTCATCGGCGCCACCACCTGCTTCTTCGCCGCCACCGTCGCCTGCGTGCAGACCGACATCAAGCGGGTGATCGCCTACTCCACCTGCTCGCAGCTGGGCTACATGTTCATCGCCGCCGGGGCCAGCGCCTACCAGGCGTCGATCTTCCACCTCATCACCCACGCCTTCTTCAAGGCATTGCTGTTCCTGTGCGCCGGCTCGGTGATCCACGCCATGAGCGACGAGCAGGACATGCGCAAGATGGGCGGCATCTGGCGCCGCGTCCCCATCACCTACGCCACCATGTGGATCGGCAGCCTGGCCATCGCCGGCGTGCCGTTCTTCGCCGGCTACTGGTCGAAGGACGCGGTGCTCGAGACCGGCTACGCCATCCACACCGCCATGGGCATGTACGGCTTCATCTCCGGCACCTTCGTCGCGTTCCTCACCGCGTTCTACTCCTGGCGGCTGCTGATCATGACGTTCCACGGCGCTCCCCGGGCGAGCGCGCACGCGATGGAGCACGTGCACGAGAGCACGCCGTGGATGACGGTTCCGTTGCTGGCGCTGTCCGTGGGCGCGATCTTCTCGGGATGGGCGCTGCATGAGGCGTTCATCGGCAACGACCAGTTGGCGTTCTGGGCCGGGTCGATCCATTCCGGGCCGGACAACCATATCCTGGTCGATATCGAGCACGTGCCCTGGTATATCTCCTGGCTGCCGACCGTCACCAGCGTGCTCGGCATCGGGCTGGCCTACGTGATGTACATGCTGCGGCCCGAGCTGCCGGCCCGCCTCGCCGCGGCGTTCGCCCCCGTGCACCAGTTCCTGCTGCACAAATGGTATTTCGACGAGCTGTATGACCGCATCTTCGTCCGCCCGGCGCTCTGGCTGGCCCGCACCTTCTGGCACGTGGGCGACGAGACGCTGATCGACGGCATGCCGAACGGTGCCGCGGCGCTGGCCGCCGGCGGCTCCGCCCAGGCGGTGCGCCTCCAGACCGGCTCCATCGCCGTGTACGCCTTCACGATGCTGATCGGGCTGGTCGTGCTCATCAGCGTCTTCCTCCTGTTCCGGTAAGCCAGTGACCCTGTCCAACGCCGCCGGCTTCCCCGTGCTCTCGCTGGTGACATGGCTGCCGCTGGTCGGCTGCCTGGTGCTGATGGCCATCCGCGGCGAGGACGCCGTGGTCGCCCGCAACGCCCGCTGGACCGCGCTGTGGACCAGCCTCGTCGTGTTCGCCATCAGCCTGGAGCTGTGGTGGAGCTTCGACCCGGCGCAGGCCGGCTTCCAGTTCAACGAGAGCCTGGACTGGCTGCCCAGCTTCAAGGTCGGCTACCGCATGGGCGTGGACGGCATCAGCGTGCTGTTCGTGCTGCTGGCCACCGCTCTCACGCCCATCTGCATCCTGGCCAGTTGGGAATCGGTGCAGACCCGGGTGCGCGAGTACATGATCGCCTTCCTGGTGCTGGAAACCATGATGGTCGGCGCGTTCGCCGCCACCGACTTCCTGGTATTCTACATGTTCTTCGAGGGGCTGCTGATCCCGATGTACATCATCATCGGGGTGTGGGGCGGGCCGCGCCGGGTCTATGCGTCGATGAAGTTCTTTCTCTACACGCTGGCCGGCTCGGTGCTGATGCTGCTGGCGCTGCTGGCCATGTGGTACGCCGCCGGCACCACCGACATCGCCGTGCTGATGCATACGGCGTTCCCGCCGCGCACGCAGGTGTTCCTGTTCCTCGCCTTTCTCGCCTCCTTCGCCGTCAAGGTGCCGATGTGGCCGGTGCACACCTGGCTGCCGGACGCGCACGTGGAGGCGCCCACCGCCGGGTCGGTCATCCTGGCCGGCGTGCTGCTCAAGATGGGTGGCTACGGCTTCCTGCGCTTCTCGGTGCCCATGCTGCCCTACGCCTCGCAGCAATTCGCGCCGCTGATGTTCGCGCTGGGGGTGATCGCGGTGATCTACACCAGCCTGATCGCCATCGCCCAGGCGGACATGAAGAAGCTGATCGCCTACTCCTCCGTGGCGCACATGGGCCTGGTGGTGATCGGCACCTTCACCTTCAACATGCAGGGCATCGAGGGCGCCATCCTGCAGATGCTGAGCCACGGCATCGTCTCCGCCGCGCTCTTCCTCTGCGTCGGCGTGGTGTACGACCGCATCCACACCCGCGAGATCGCCCGCTATGGCGGCCTGGGCGACCGCATGCCGGCCTATGCCTTCGTGTTCCTGTTCTTCACCATGGCCAGCATGGGCCTGCCCGGCACCTCCGGCTTCATCGGCGAGTTCATGGTGCTGGTCGGCGCGCTGGAGGTGAACTTCTGGGTGGCCATCCTCGGCAGCATGGGTATGATCCTGGGCGCGGGCTACGCGTTGTGGCTGTACCGCCGCATCATCTTCGGCAGCATCACCCGGGACGATTTGCGCTCCATCCTGGACCTCTCGCCGCGCGAGGCCGCGATCTTCGGCCCGCTGGTCGGGCTGACGCTCTGGATGGGCATCTACCCCAGCAGCTTCACCCAGTTCTTCGATGCCAGCGTGAGCGCGATGGTAAATCAGCATGTGGCTGCGCTCAGCGACACACGGCTCGCGATGGATCGAAAAGTGTTGGACATCGTGGACCGTGTGAACACGGAGCATAATCTGCCGCCGGGCACGGTTTCCGTCCTGCGCCTCGTGCCCGATCCGAATCCCCCTCCGATCTTCTACTATAAGCGTGACAAGGCCAGGCCAGAGGGAGGTAACCAGTGACCGCCCTTAACTGGACCCTAGCTATCCCGGAGATCGTCCTGGCGCTCAGCGCCATGGCCATCCTGATCTTCGGCGTGCTCTGGAAGGACGGCAACCCAACCTTCACCTGCTCCATGCTGGGCCTGGCCGCGTTGGTGCTGACCGCCGCCCTCGTCGTCACCGCCCCGCTCGGCACCGCCTATGCCGGCCTGTTCTCGGTGGACCGCTTCGCCGTGTACGCCAAGCTGCTGATCCTCACCGGCTCCGCGCTCAGCCTGGTGCTGTCGATCGACTACAACGTGAAGGCCGGCATCGACCGCTTCGAGTTTCCCGTGCTCATCCTGCTCTGCACCACCGGCATGATGACCATGGTGTCGGCCACCAACATGATGTCGCTCTATATCGGCCTGGAGCTGCAATCCCTCTCGATCTACGTCATGGCCGCCTTCAACCGCGACGACCTGCGCTCCTCCGAGGCCGGGCTGAAGTACTTTGTGCTCGGCGCGCTGGCCTCCGGCTTGCTGCTGTACGGCATCTCTCTGGCCTACGGCTTCTCCGGCACCATGGATTTCGGCCAGTTGGCCACCGCGTTCGGCAGCAGCGCCCCCGCCGCCGGGCTGGTGGTGGGCATCGTGTTCATCGTGGCCGCCATGGCCTTCAAGATCAGCGCCGTGCCGTTCCACATGTGGACGCCCGACGTGTACCAGGGCGCCCCCACCGCCGTCACCGCCTTCATGAGCACCGCCCCCAAGGTCGCCGCCATCTGCCTGCTGCTGCGGGTGCTGGAGGTGCCGTTCGGCCACATGACCCCGCAATGGACCCAGCTCATCGTGCTGATCTCCATCGCCTCCATGCTGCTCGGCTCGCTCGCCGCCATCGGCCAGACCTCCATCAAGCGCCTGATGGCGTATTCCTCCATCGGCCACATGGGATACGCGCTGATCGGCCTCGCCGTGGGCACCCAGGCCGGCATCCAGGGCGTGCTGATCTACATGGTCACCTACGTGTTCATGTCGGCCGGCGTGTTCGCCTGCATGATCGCCATGCGCCGCCGCGGCCGCCCGCTGGAGCAGATCTCGGACCTCGGCGGCCTGGCCCGCACCGACCCCATGCTGGCCCTGGCCTTCGCCGTATTCATGTTCTCCATGGCCGGCATCCCGCCGTTCAGCGGCTTCTTCGGCAAGCTCTACGTGTTCTACGCCGCCGTGCAGGCCGGCTACTGGACGCTGGCCGTCATCGGCGTGCTGACCTCCGTGCTCGGCGCGTATTACTACCTGCGCGTCATCAAGGTCATGTATTTCGACGACACGCAGCCGGCGTTCGACCTGCGCGCCCCCTCCCTGTCGTTCGTGGCGGCAGTGGGCGCCATCGTGACCACGCTGTTCTTCGTGTTCCCGGCCCCGATCGTAGGCGCCGCGCAGGCTGCCGCCGCGGTGCTGTTCGGATGACGGCCGGGGGCGCTGCCCCTGGCGATGCCGGGCGCGCCGCCTGATGCTGCTCGTCGTCGATGCCGGCAACACCAACATCGTGTTCGCCGTGCACGACGGCGCTGCATGGTGCGGTGCCTGGCGCATCCGCACCGATGCCCAGCGCACCTCGGACGAATACGCCGTCTGGCTGCTCGCCCTGCTGGCGCACCGCGGCCTCAAGCCGCTGGCCGTCGAGCGCGCCGTGATCGGCACCGTGGTGCCCGCCGCGCTGTACCACCTGCGCCGCCTGTGCCGCGACTGGTTCGGCGTCGAGCCGCTGATCGCCCGCTCCAGCCTGGACTGGGGCTTCGAGATCAAGGTGGACAGCCCGGCCGAGGTGGGCGCCGACCGCCTGCTCAACGCCCTGGCCGCGCATCAGCGCTACGCCGGGCCGCTCATCGTGATCGACTTCGGCACCGCCACTACCTTCGACGTGGTGGACGCGGACGGTGCCTACATCGGCGGCGTCATCGCTCCCGGCATCAACGTGTCCATCGAGGCGCTCCACCTGGCAGCCGCCCGCCTGCCGCGCATCGGCATCGGCCGTCCCCAGGCAGTCATCGGCCGCGCCACCGTGCCCGCCATGCAGTCCGGCCTGTACTGGGGCTACATCGGCATGATCGAGGGGCTGGCGACCCGCATCCAGGCCGAGTTCGAGCGCCCGCTCAAGGTGGTGGCGACCGGCGGCCTGGCACCGCTGTTGTCCGAAGGCACCACGATCATCGAGCATATCGACCCTGACTTGACCCTGGACGGCCTGCGGCTGTTGGCGCAGCGCAACCCCGCTCCCACATCCTCCAAAGACCGAACGAGACTTTTAGAAAGCGAGTAACTTGGACGCAATGACCGACGATCTCGCCTTCCTGCCCCTGGGCGGAACCGGCGAGATCGGCATGAACCTCAACTTGTACCGCTGCAACGGGCGCTGGCTGGCGATCGACTGCGGCATCGGCTTCGGCGGCTCGGAGAACCCGGAGGTCGAGGTGATGATGCCCGACCCGGCCTACATCGCCGAGCGCCGGGGCGACCTGGTCGGCCTGGTCATCACCCACGCGCACGAGGACCACCTGGGCGCCGTGGCCCACCTGTGGCGTCAGCTCCGCTGCCCGATCTTTGCCACCCCCTTCGCCGCCGCCGTGCTGCGCCGCAAGCTGGGCGAGGCCGGGCTGGCGACCGAGGCCAGGATCACCGTCGTCAAGCCCGGCGGCGCGTTCGACCTGCCGCCGTTCCGCCTGCAGTTCATGCCCGTCACCCACTCGGTGCCCGAGGCGCAGGCGCTGGTGATCCGCACCCCGTACGGTGCCATCCTCCATACGGGTGACTTCAAGCTCGACCCCGAGCCGATGGTCGGCCCGCCCACCGACGAGGAGGCGTTCCGCGCCCTCGGCGACGAAGGCGTGCTGGCCATGGTCTGTGACAGCACCAACGCCATGGTGGAGGGCCACTCCGGCTCCGAATCCGAGGTCCGCGCCAGCATGGCGGCGCTGATCCGCCCGATGCGCGGCCGGGTCGCCGTCACCTGCTTCGCCAGCAACGTGGCCCGCGTCGAGAGCATCGCCCTGGCCGCCCAGCAGGCCGGCCGTTCCGTGGCCCTCGTCGGCCGCTCCCTGCGCAACCTGGAGACCGCCGCCCGCGAGTCCGGCTACCTGCGCACGGTGCCCGAGTTCGTGCCCGAGGAGGCCGCCGGCGAGGTGCCGGACGACAACCTGCTCATCCTCGTCACCGGCAGCCAGGGCGAGGCCCGCAGCGCCCTCTCCCGCATCGCCAACGACACCCACCGCAACATCGCCCTCGGCAAGGGCGACACGGTGATCTTCTCCTCCCGCGTCATCCCCGGCAACGAGCGCGCCATCGGCACGGTGCAGGACAACCTGATCCGCCGCGGCGTGCGGCTGATGACGGCGGACGACCACATGGTCCACGTCTCCGGCCACCCGGCGCGCGACGAGCTGCGCCGCCTCTACGCCCTGGTCCGCCCGACCTACGCCATCCCCGTGCACGGCGAATGGCGGCATCTCTCGGCCCACGCGGCCCTGGCGAAGGAGTGCGGCTCCACCCCGGTCATGCTGGAGGACGGCGACGTGCTCAGCCTGTCGCGCAACCGCCCCTCCGTGACCGACTCCGCCCCGGTCGGCCGGCTCGTGCTGGACGGCAACCGGCTGGTGCCGCTGAAGGGCGGCGTCATGGCGGCCCGGCGCAGCATGCTGTTCAACGGCATCGTGCTCGCCAGCGTCGCGGTCGATGCTGCCGGCAAGCTGCGCGGCCAGCCGGTGATCAGCGCCCCCGGCCTGTTCGAGCCGGAGGACGAGGAGAGCCTGCGGGTGACGCGCGAGTTCTCCCAGGCCTTCTCCGACTTGCCGCCGGAGCTGCGGCGCGACGACGCCGCCCTGCTCGACGCCGGCCGCGCCGCCC